>DASUCO010000146.1:0-14730 GCA_036275955.1 Acidimicrobiales bacterium | reverse complement strand
GCCAGACGCCGGCCGAGCTCGATGGGTCGCAGCGACGACTTGAAGGCGCGCGCGAACACGCCCTCGACCAGCCGCTCCAGGCGGCGTTCGAACCCCTTCAGGCCCATCAGCGGGCGACTCTACCCAGGGGGTCCGGAAGCCAGCCCACGCACGAAGCGGCGTCCCGATCGCGACCAACTAACCTGGGTCGTTCCACTCGGGCGAGTGGCGGAATGGCAGACGCGCTGGCTTCAGGTGCCAGTGAGGGCAACCTCGTGGGGGTTCAAGTCCCCCCTCGCCCACGCACGCAGGACTCAGAGGCCGGACCGCGCCAGGCGCTGGGCCAGCTGGGGCTCCAGGTGAGCGAGGTAGCCGGCACCGCCGCCGAGGGACTCCTTCTTGGCGTTGAAGGTCAGGACCCACAACCCGGCCGCCCACGCGACCTGCTCGTCGGCGTCGGTCCACGCCGCCGAGCGCGCCCGGCGGTAGGCGTCGAGGAACGCCGCCGTCTGCTCGACGGTGGCGGCGACGGTCGTCGTCCCGTTCGTCGGGAAGACGGCGGCGGCGGCTCCCGCGATCGCCGCCTCGGGACGGATGGCCAGGCTGTCCCAGTCGTGGACGAGCACCGGCGTCCCGCCGTCCCAGTCGAGGTTGTGCGCCTCCCAGTCGATGTGGCCGATGACGCCGCGTGACGCGGTCTCCGCCAGCCGGGCTCGCACCCGTGCCGCCGTTTCGTCGACCCAGCCTGGCCCGGTGTGGGCGTTCAGGTCGACGTCGAGGTCGTCCGGCACCGGCCACACGCCACGCCCGGCGTGATCCCAGCCCACCCAGGGCGGAGCCGGGTCGAGTGCGGCGAAGGCATCGGCGGGCGGCGCGGCCTCGACGAGCGCGGCCAGCAGGCGCGCCGTCGCCGCCGGTGGTGGCGGGTCCGGCGGCTGCCCGCGCCACGGGACGCACGCCTCGGCAGTCGCCACGAGGGAGCCGAGGGGTTCGGGCCCGGCCACGACGGCCGGGCACGGGAAGCCCCGGGCGTGGAGGTGGCGTTGGACGGCGGTGATCGCCGCCAGCCGCGCCGACGCCGGCCGGATCTTGAGCACGACCTCGCGACCGTCGGTGAGCGCGACGCCGATCACCTCGGACAGGTGCTGCCGCCGGAACAGCTCTCGCGCCGGCGCCGAGCCGAGGACCCGCAGGCACCACTGCGCCACGTCGTCGTCCATCGGAGACCATCGTGGAGCGTGCAGCAGCATTCCGGCAACGCAGCACTAACGTCCGCCACCGTGGGTGACTGGACGTTCCTCACCAAGCACGGTCAGGCGATGCTGCTGCTCGCCAACGACCCCGAGCTGCGGCTGCGCGACATCGCCGACGCCCTCGAGGTCACCGAGCGCACGGCCTTCGGCATCGTCGCCGACCTGACCGAGGCCGAGTACCTCATCAAAGAGCGGGACGGCCGCCGCAACCGGTACACGATCCAAGCCCACCTTCCGCTGCGCGATGCGATCGTGCGCGAGCGGACGGTGGGCGAGGTGTTGGCGTTGCTGGGCGACGTCGACAAGCCCCGACGTCGCGGTCGATCAGCTCGTTGAGGCGCCTCGGTCGCTGGCCCTGACGAGCAGGACGCCGGCGGCGACGAGCGCCACGGCCAACCCGGCGAGCAGGCCGGTGGTCGTCCCCGTGCGGGGGAGCTGATCGGCGGGAGCTGCCGCAGCAGCGGCAGCGGCGGCAGCGGCCTGGACCGCAGCGGCGTCAGCAGCAGCGACGGCGTTGGCCTGCGCAGCAGCAGCCCACACGGCGGTGTCGTACTCGAGGTCGACGGCGGCCTGACTGGCGATGAGCACCTCGGACGTGCAGTCGCTGACCCAGAAGGTCTTGTGCTTGACGTCGGCGCCCTGCGCCTCATCGACGTTGACGGTGAGCTTCACGTGCCACCCCTGCTTCGGGTGCGGTGCGATGCCGACCAGCGCGTCGCTCAGGTCGACCGTGCGGGAGGCGTTGAGCTCGTTGCCCGTGTCGCGGGTGGCGACCTCGAAGGTCCACGTGTCGACCATGAGCTGGCCGCCGCCGGTGGGATCCTGGCCCTCGAAGGTCAACGTGGCGGTGCGGGTGCCGACGTCGTAGCCGAAGAAGTCCACGACGAAGGTGCAGCCCGGATGGGGGACGTTCTCGCTGCCATCGTCGATGGGAACGTCGTCGACCTTGATGTGGCCGTTGTTGCCGGCCGGCGCATCGCTCTGGGCGGCGGCGGGGGCGGCGAACGCCAGGCCGATGCCGAGCGTGGCGGCGATGGTGGCGATGGCTCGGACGAGCGATGCGCGGTACATGGGGGGTGCCTTCCTGCAGCGATGACTCGCATCGCCAGGTGGCGTACGAGCGGAGGGTGCAGACCCAACATGCCCGTAACGAAACACCGGTAATCATCTTCAACTGACCGTTTTCGACCTGGTCACTGACCAGGTCCGTCGATCAGTCGGGGAAGACGGGGGCGCGCTTCTCGAAGTACGCCATGACCGCCTCGACCTGGTTGGGCGAGCCGATGAGGGCGCCGATCGTCCTGCGCTCGTCGTCGAACTGCTCGGCGACGTCGCGGCCGGGCGAGGCGTTCAGCAGCCGTTTGGCGCTCCGCACCGCGGTCGGGCTCTTGCCGGCGATCTCGTGTGCCATGGCCAGGGCGTCCTCGAGCGGGTTGTCGCTCACCCTGGTCGCCAGGCCGATGCGGGCCGCCTCCTCGCCCGAGACCATGCGGCCGGTGAACGTCAGCTCCTTGGCCACGTCGAGGCCGACGAGGTGGGGGAGGATGGCGGTGGCGGTCATGTCCGGGGTGAGGCCCCAGCGGATCTCGAGCACGGAGAACTGGGCGTCGGGGGCGGCGATGCGGATGTCGGCGCCCAGCGCGACCTGGCAGCCACCGCCCAGCGCCACGCCGTGCACGGCGGCGATGACGGGCACCTCCAGCTCCTGCCACACCCACGCCGCCTGCTGACCGAGATGGGTGATGCGGCCCTCGAGGTCGCCGATGCCGCGCTGGGGGCGCTCCTCGCGGGGCGTGTCGCTGCCCCCACCACCACCACCACCAGCCATGGCCTGGAAGCTGCCGAAGTCGAGCCCGGCGCAGAACCCGCGGCCGTTGCCGGAGAGCACGACGGCCCGCACGCCCGACTCCTTCTTGAGCGACTCGCCGGCGTCCACGATCGCCGCGAACTGCGCGCCGTCGAGGGCGTTGATCTTGTCGGGGCGGTTCATGCGCACGTCGGCGACGTGGTCCTCGATGGTGATCGTGACGCGCTCTTCAGCCATGGCCGGAATCCTGACACGCGACGTCGTCAGGGCACGTCCCAGAACGCGAGCTCGTGCGCCATGCTCTGCAGGAAGGCGCGCTCGGCGGCCGCCCGATCGGGCGCCGCCTCGTCGAGCATCGACGCGCAGCGGTCGGCCAGCGCCGCGAACGCGGGATCGCTGTAGGTCGCCACCCAGGCGCGGTAGCGCGGCTCGTCGGGCACCGGGAGCAGCCGGCCCAGCATCGAGTAGCCCCACATGCACGGCAGCAGCGCGGCGAGGCCGATGCCGTAGTCGGCGGCCGAGTCGAGGAGGAACGACGTGTACGCGGCGCACACGGGGCCCTTCACCGCACCGTCGAGGTCGGCACCGAACGGCTGCGCCAGCGTGCGGTGCAGCGTGAGCTCGTCGTGCAGCGTCGAGTGGGCCAGGTCGACCAGGTCGCCGAGGTGGCTGTCCGGCGCCTGCCAGGCGAGTCGGGAGAACACGCGCACGTAGTCGAGGAGGAACAGGTGGTCCTGCTCTAGCCAGGAGCGGAACACGGCGGGGTCGAGGTCGCCGGCGGCGATCCCGCGCACGGTGGGATGCGCGAGCTGCTCGTCGAGCAGCGGACGGCCCTTCGCGATCAGCGCCGCCGACAGGGAGGACATGTTCGTGACGGTAGGTGGAAGGATGCGGCCATGAGGATCCGCAACCGCGTCACCGAGCTGCTCGGCGTCGAGTACCCGATCGTCCAGGCCCCGATGGGCTGGATCGCTCGCAGCCAGCTGGCGTCGGCGGTGTCGAACGCCGGCGGGCTCGGGATCATCGAGACGTCCTCGGGCGAGCTCGACGCGGTGAAGGAGGAGATCCGCAAGATGCGTGATCTCACCGACAAGCCCTTCGGCGTGAACATCGCCCAGGCGTTCGTGCGCGATCCCGACATCGCCCAGTTCGTGATCGATCAGGGCATCAAGTTCGTCACGACGTCGGCCGGCGACCCGACCAAGCACACCGAGCACCTGAAGTCGGCCGGGCTCACGGTGTTCCACGTCGTGCCCACGCTCAAGGGTGCGCTCAAGGCGGTGGACGCCGGCGTCGACGGCCTCATCGTCGAGGGCGGCGAGGGCGGTGGCTTCAAGAACCCCCAGGACGTGGCGTCGATGGTGCTGCTGCCGCTGGTGCGCTCGAAGGTCGACGTGCCGATCATCGCCGCCGGCGGGATGCTCGACGGGGCGACGATGGCGGCCGCGTTCGCGCTGGGCGCCGAGGGCATCCAGATGGGGACACGCATGGTGTCGTCGGCCGAATCGCCCGTGCACGAGAACTGGAAGAACGCGGTCATCGCCGCGGCCGAGACCGACACCGTGTTCCTCAACCGCTTCGCCAAGCCCGGGCTGCGAGCGCTGCGCACCGAGCGCACGACACGCCTCGAGCGCGAGGAGGCGGTGAGCATGCTCGAGTTCGGCACCTCGAAGGACCTCTACTTCGGCGGCGACATGGAGGCGAGCATCGCCCTGTCGGGTCAGGTGTGCGGCCGCATCGACTCGGTGCGACCCGTTGCGGACATCATCCGCGACACCGTCGACGAGTTCTTCGAGATCGTCGGCTCACTCAGCAGCCAGTACCTCGGCGAGCGGGTGCCCTAGGCGCGTGCGCACCGTCACCACGCCGCTGACCATCGGCGGGTCGACCATCCGCAACCGCCTGTACCGGGCGCCGGTGCTGGAGGGCGCCGGTGACGGCGACGACGCCGCGGACGCCTACGTGAAGCAGTTCGCGGCGAACGCCGAGGGGGGCATCGGGCTGATCATCCAGGGCAGCTCGTGCATCCTCCCCGAGGGCCGCACGTCGCCGGGGATGACGCTCGTCGACACGCGCGAGAAGGTGCTGCGCCTGACCCCGGTGACCGAGGCGGTGCACCGGCACGGCGCGTCGATCTGGATCCAGCTCGGACACGGTGGGCTGTACTCGATGGAGGCGTGGCACGAGCCGTACGCGTCGCAGCGACGCGGACCGCTGCTGGCCGCATCGCCGCCACCCCTCCCGCTGCGCCCGACGTTCCGCGGCGTGCCGATCCACGTGCTGACCACCCAGGAGATCCGCGACCTGGCCGAGCGCTACGGCGAGGTGGCGGCGTGGTGCCGTGAGGCCGGCTACGACGGCGTGCAGCTGGGCTCGGCCAACGCCAAGCTGCTCGACCAGCTGCTCTCGCCGTTCTACAACCGGCGCGACGACGAGTTCGGTGGCTCCCTCGAGAACCGGGCGAGCGTGCTGCGTCTCATCCGCGAGTCGGTCGCCCGGCACGCGGGCGACGACTACCCGTGCACGGTGAAGGTGCCGGCCGAGACGTCGCTTCCCCTCATGCCGCGCACCTCGCACGACGACGCGCTGCGGCTGTGCGAGCTGGTCGAGGACTTCGGCTTCGACGCGGTGACGCCGGTCGAGGTCTCGGTGTTCCCCGACACCACGCTGAGCCGCGGCGGTGTGCCGTCGTCGATGTGGACGCACAAGGGGATGGCCGAGCGCATGCGCAAGGCGGCCCCGAGCCCGGTGAAGCGGTTCACGCTGAAGGCCGGCGCGTGGGTCGGTGGCAAGCGGGCGCCGTTCGCGCCCGTGTGGAACCGCGACCTGTTCACCGCGGCCAAGTCGCGGGTGTCGATCCCCGTGCTGGCCGTGGGCGGCATCCGCACCGCGGCCGAGGTCGACGACATCCTGGAGCACGGTCACGCCGACCTCGTCGGCATCGGCCGGCCGTTCTACGCCGAGCCCGACCTGCCGGCCCGCATCCTCGCCGGCGACGCCACGCCGATGCTGTGCCAGAACAGCAACCACTGCGTCCCCGCGCAGATGCTCGGCATGAAGGGCACCTGCTACAACCCCGAGGTCGTCAAGCTTCGCCGGCGCTCTCCCGCATCGCCCGCAGACGAGCCTCGAACTCCGGCGGCACCTTCATCGTCGGACGGAGCAGCCCCTCCTGGATGATCGTCACGGCCAGCACGCCGGCGAGGGTGTGCATCGTGCCGTGGGCCATGCCACGCGCGCCGGCGGCCCGCATGGGATGGGCGTCGGAGAGCAGCCACTCGTCGGCTCGCACCGGGCGGTGGAACCAGACGGCGTGATCGAGCGACGCGCCACCGAAGTGCGCGCTCGTCGACGTCGGCGGGCGTGCGGCGCTGAGGATGCCCATGTCGGAGATGAACGCGATCGCACAGGCGTGGATGGCGTCGTCGTCGGGCAGCGGGTCCTTCGTCTTGACCCAGTACGGGTTCATCGTGAAGCCCATCGGGTGGAGGCCGCCGACGGGGCGCATCTCGAACGGGCTCATCGACGAGAACGAGCCGAACGGGCTCTCGGGCGCCTCGACCTCGTCCGGTCCCGGCACCGACGGCATCGAGTCGTCGGGCTGCCAGTCGTCACCGTCCTCCTCGACCTGGAACGACGCGTCGAGCACGAAGATCGGCTCGCCGTCCTGCGAGGCGCTCACCCGTCGGGTCGTGAACGAGCGGCCGTCGCGAGCGCGCTCGACGTCGAGCTGCAGCGGCACGCCGGGACGCCCGGGCCGGATGAAGTAGGCGTGGAACGAGTGGACGAGGCGGTCGGCCGGCACCGTGAGCGTGGCGGCCCGCAGCGACTGCGCAGCCACCTGCCCGCCGAACAGGCGGGGTGGCCCGTCTCCCGGTTGCGGCGTCGACGCCAGCCACCGGTTGCTCCCGGCCGGCGCCAGATCCAGCAGCTCCAGCAACCGGCTCACGTGAACCACGTCCGTCCCTGACCAACCAGCACCCGACCATGTTGCAGCTCAGGGAAGTGGGCGCCGACACCGACGGTGCCGTCGGCCTCGAGCTCGCGCCACAGGAGATCACGCGTGCGGGCGGCGAGCGCCGGGTCCATGTCGCTCGCTGCACCCCAGTCCTCGTGCTGCAGCTGCAGCGGGCAGGTGATCGAGTCCCCGAGGAGCAGCGCCCGCTCGTCACCCGAGGACACGACGAGCACCTGGTGCCCCATCGTGTGTCCGGCGGCCGCGCGCGTGGTGATGCCGGGAGCGATCTGCACCTCGTCACCGTCGATGGCGTCGAGTCGCTGCCGCGAGTCGAGCAGCAGCATCGACTCGCGCACGTGGTCGCCTTCACGAGCACCGTCGACCCAGCGGGCCCAGTCGCCGGCACCGAACCGCACGGTGGCGTTGGGGAAGAACGGCGCGCCGTCCTGCACCAGCCAGCCGGCGTGGTCGAGGTGGAGGTGCGTGCACACGACGACGTCGATGTCCTCGGGACCCAGGCCGTGGGTGGCGAGCGCGGCCGGCAGCTGCCCGCCGGTGAGCGCCACGTGGTCGGCGGGGCCGAAGCCGGCGTCGACGAGCACGGTCGTGTCCCCGGTGCGGATCACGAAGCAGCCGATCGGCAGATCGAGCTTGCCGTCGTGGTCGAACAGGTCCTCGTGCCCTGACCAGTCGGCGCCCGGGAAGAACTCCTTCGGCATGTGGAACCAGCCGTCGGACACCGGGAGGACGTCGATGTCGCCGACCCTCACTGTTGCGCCTGCTCGAGGAGGATCTTGAACTCGAGCGTGGCGTCGTCCTCGACGGAGACGAAGCCGCCGATCGACGGCGGTGTGATCCCGTAGTCGGCCATCGGGAACGTGATGGCACCCACCAGCTCGAGCTGGGTGCCGTTGCGGGCGGCCTCGATCGGGATCGTCACCGACCTCGTCACGCCGTGGATCGTGAGGTCGCCGACGGCCTCGACGCGCGCCGACTCGGCACCCGGGTCGGCCAGGTCGATCGGCGCCGTCAGCTCGAAGGTCGCCGTGGGGAACTGGTCCGTCTGCAGCGCGCTGCGCACCCGGTTGTCGCGACGCTCCTCGTCGCTCTGCAACGTGGCCAGCTGCACCTCGAACGAGGCGGCGGACACCGACGAGTCGTCGATGACGATCGTGCCGGTCACATCTTGCGTGCGGCCCACCGCGTCGCTCTGCGCCGGGAGGTTGGCCAGCTTCTCTCGCACCCGGTAGCCGGCCTCCGAACCAGCGGCGACGGTCCACGTGCCGGCCAGGTCACCGTCGGCCGGCTCGGCCTGGTCCTCCACCGGGGTCAGCTCGAACTCGTCCGGCGAGTCCTCGTTGAAGAACAGGAAGTAGATCCCGGCGAGGGCGGCGACGCCGAGCACGGCGACGGCCAACACGATCTTCACGAGGCGACTCACGCCCCGAACCTACGGCGTGGCCGGCACCACCTGAGGCTCGAACGCCCAGCCCCACTCCTCGCTGGTGCGGAAGCCCCGCGTGCCGTACCAGATCGACCACGTCATGAGCAGGGCCATGACCGGCGCGCCGGTCAGCAGGTTGCTGGCCACGAAGGCGTCGACGCCCACCCACGCCAGCAGCGCGAAGCGCACCGCCGACCGGACGACCATGTACGCGCCCCATGCCGCCGAGATGCGACCGAACACGCGCCGGTACGTGGCCGACGCTCGCACCTCGGGCGGCATGTCGACCATCTCCGCCGCGAACACGCCGGTGAGGGGCCGCCCGATGAGCGCCGACACGATGAAGGCGACGCCCCACGCCAGGTTGATCAGGACCTGCGGCGCGAGGAACGCCACCTCGCTGTTCGACGCCAGGCCGAGCACGGCCTGGAAGATGACGACGGCCAGCGTGATCCGAGCCATGAGGCCCGGCCGCGACTGGCGCCGTTCGTAGGCCCAGGCCCCGAGCGCGACGACCGTCGACAGCGCGATGCCGGCGACGAGACCGCCGAGCTTCCAGCCGACCCAGAACGCGAGCACCGGTCCGAAGGTGTCGCGGGCGAACCGGGGTCCGCTGCCGAGGAGGATGCCGCGGACGCTGATGTCAGCGGCGGGGCCGGGGGTCGTCGGTGCGGTCTCGGCTTCCATTGCCGCCATCCACCCACACGGGACGAACGGGCGTCAACGGGACACCCGTCACGTGAGCCGGCCGTCACGCAGCGGGACGGCGCGGTCGACGGCGTCGAGCACCTCGGGGTCGTGGGTGGCGACCAGGCAGGCGGTGCCGGCACGCGCCGCGTCCCGCAGCACGCGCAGGACCCGTCGGGTCGTCTCGCCGTCGAGGTGGGCGGTGGGCTCATCGGCCACGAGGAGATCCGGTTGCAGGACAAGCGCCCGCGCCAGCGCCCCGCGCTGCTGCTCGCCGTGCGACAGCTCCTCAGGGAGCCGGTCGGCCAGGTCGTCGAGCCCCAGCGCGTCCAGGACGCGTCGCGGGGCGTCGGTGTCGGCGGTTGCCGCGGACACCCGCAGCGGCAGCGTCACGTTCTCGAGCAGCGACAGGTCGGGCAGGAGGCTGGCCGCCTGGGGGACGACGGCCAGGTGGGCCCAGCCGCGGTGCGGCGCGCCCCAGCGGACGACGCCGGCGTCGGCCCGCTCCCAGCCGGCGACGACGTTCAGCAGCGTCGTCTTGCCCGAGCCCGACGGACCGATCAGCGCCACCAGCTCACCGGCGTCGACCGTGAGGCTGACGTCGGCGAGCGCCTGCACCGCGCCGTACGACTTCGAGACGCGGTCGACGTCGACGATCCCGCTCACCGGACCACCCGACCCGAGCGCAGGTTGACGACGTGGTCGGCGGCACCGATGACGGCCGGGTCGTGCGAGGCGACGACGACGGTGGTGCCGCGGTCGGCCACCGTCCGCAGCTGCGCCAGCAGCAGCAGCGCCGTGGCCGAGTCCAGCGCCGCGGTGGGCTCGTCGGCCAGCAGCACCGACGGCTCGGCCACCAGCGCGGCGATGACGGCGGCACGCTGCTGCTCGCCGCCCGACAGCGCCACTGCGCGCGTGTCGTGGCGGTCACCCAGACCGACCCCGTCGAGGCGATCGCCGGCGACGCTCGCCCAGCCCGATGGCGCGCGGCGCACGGCCGCCACCAAGCGCAGCTCGTCGTCGATGGTCGCCCCCGGCATGAGCGCGCCGCGAGTGTGCGAGCCCACGTACGCGATGCGATCGCGGCGCAGCATGCGGCGGCGTCGTCGCGACGCCCGGCCGATGTCCTCGCCGTCGAGCAGGACCTCGCCGACCCGAGGCCGCTCGAGCGCGGCGAGCAGGCGCAGCAGCGATGACTTGCCCGACCCCGACGGTCCGGCCACGACGTTGATGGCGCCGTCGGCGAAGGTGGCGGTCACGTCGACGAGCGCATCGACCTCGCCGGTGGGCGTCGGGTAGACGACGTCGACGGCTCGGCACGCGAGCACCGGCTCAGGCCTCGGCACGGAGCACCCCCACGATGTCGGCTCGCTCCGAGGACCGCTGCGCCAGGCGCGCGCCGACGAACACGACGGCCAGCGAGGCGAGCGCGGCCAGCGTCAGCGACGCGCCGGGGATGCGGAACAGCGGCGCCGGCGGCAGCCGTCGCAGGCCGTCGAGCCGGTGGTGGGTCGTCGCCGCCGCCAGCCAACCCAGCGCGCCGCCGACCACGAACGCCGAGGTGAGCAGCGCGGCCAGCTCGATGCCGAGAGACAGCGCGTACGAGCGCGCCGCCAGTCCGCACCGCCGGGCGATGGCGTAGCCGAGCCGGCCCCGGCGCTCCCGCGCCACGACGTGGGCGATCACGGCGGCGACGGTCAGCACCGCGATGAGGCTGCCGAGCGCGCGCAGGAACCCGAACGTCCACGCTGTGGTGCGGAACGAGCCGACCGTCAGCACCCCGTCGGCCGACACGTCGCCCCACACGGTGACGCCCGCGTCGCGCAGCGCCGCGACCAGCTCGACAGCCGTGCCCTCGTCGCTCCACACCTCAGCGAAGTCGGACTCGTCGAACGCGGCGAGCGCCGCCGTGCTGCCGACGTACAGCGGCTTGCTGCGCTCGCCGGGGAAGGCGAGCGCTCGCGCCGAGGTCACGACCGGTAGCTGCACGGCGCGGGTGCCGGCGCCGAGACGGAGATCGCCGCCCAGCCCGGCGCGTCCGACGGCGATGACCGGCACGCCCCGCGCCGTCGCCGGGCCCAGCTCGGCCAGCAGGTCGTCGAGGGGGACGTCGGCCATGGTGTCGTCCCAGAACGCGCCGTCGGCGAAGGTCGCGGGGTCGATGCCGATCAGGTCGGCCGGCTCGCCGTCGGGGCCCGACACGTTCACGTAGCGGGTGACGAGCGTGGCCGTCCCCCGCAGCGGCGCCGGCAGCTCGACGGGATCGGGGATGCGCGCCGCCACGTCACCGCCGACGAACACGGCCGACTTCGCATGCAGCGTCGCGTCGGCCGACGACACGACGATCGACGATGCCACCACCAGGCCGGTGGCGACGACGGCGGCCAGCCCGAGCACGTGCACTGCGTGGCGGCTGCCGGCCAGGCGCCTCACGCCGAGCGTCGCCGCCACCGGCCAGCGGCCTCCGACCCGGCGAAGCACGGGCAGCAGCAGCACGAGCAGCCGGACGGCGACGGCGCCGGCGCCGACGATGAGGAGGATGGGGAAGAGCAGGTGCAGCACGTCGATGCGGGGCGTGCTGCCGCGCTGGGCGAGGAGCGCCCGGTCGTGGTCGACGACGCGGGCGTAGACCAGCCCGGCCGCCAGCAGCAGGCCGAGCTCGGCCAGCACCGCCACCGCGGCGGGCCGCACACCACCGCGGTCCTGTTCGATGCGGCGAACGGCGACGAGCACGGCGAGGGTGGCGAGGCCGAGCCCGGCGACGGCGAGCGCGGCGGTGAGCACCAGCGCCTCGCGCACGGCGGCGTCGTCGAGGAGCGACGAGGGGCCGACGGCGCGCATGGCGACGATGCCGACGGCCCACCCGGCGACGGCGAAGCCGATGATGGGCAGCGCCAGCTCGAGCAGCGCCTTGGTGCTGATCCACGCCGGAGGGACGCCGCGCTGCACGAGGAGGTCGATCGCGGCGCGCCGCTGCTCGGTCCACGACCGCGCCACCGAGATCAGGAACAGCAGTGAGATGGCGACCGCGGTGAGCACGATCGGCAGCACGCCCTCCCGCACGGCGTCACGCGTCTCCTCCCACACGCGCACGTAGTCGGGCAGGTACAGCTGCGCCGAGAACGGGATGATCTGGGCCTCCAGCTCCGAGCCCGACCGCAGCGAGTCGGCGATCGCGCCGAGCTCCTCCGCCAGACGCACAGCTTCGGGGAGCGTGAGTCCGCGCTGATCGATGGAGGTCTCCCAGATGAGGCGGCTGGCGTTGCCGTCGACTGCGACCTCGAGCCGTTCGTACGTCGCACGGTCGACGAACAGGAGCCGGTCGGGCGCCTCGCCGGTGCCGGCCGGGTACACCGTGCGCTCCTGCGCGCACCACGTCGGCGGCAGGGGCGAGGCGATGTCGCGGTACACGCCGCGCACGCGGACCACGTCGGTCGCCCCCGGCGCCGGGAGCAGCGTCATGCTGGCGCCGGCGCCGATGCCCAACTCGCCGGCCGCCCGCTCCGGGATCCACACGCCGTCGCCCCCGGCGTCCTCGACGACCTCGATCTGGTCCTCGACGTCCGACCGATGGACGAGCCGAACGCGGATGTCATCCGGACCGGCGAGCGTCTCGACCGGGATCGGTGGTCCCACGGCCGTGAACGTCGTGGGCTGGAGGTGGTCGATGCCGGCCAGCGCGCCACGCAGCGCCGTGTCGCGGGAGGCAACGGTCAGCGGTTCCGGATCGGCGAAGCGCCCGAAGCCGGCGACGCGCAGGCCCGCCACCGTCGGGCACCCCTCGGTGAGGTCCTCCTGGACGATGGCGCTCGACGTCGACGCCAGGAACAGCGGGCCGACGGCAGCGGCCAGGCCGAGCACGAGCGCCACTGCACCCACCGTGAGCAGCAGCGACGGCTGGCGGAGGAGTGCGAGCGGCGCGCGGCGCCAGGGTGCGGTGCGAAGGAGGCGGAGAGGCACGAGCCCGACAGCCTGCCAGCGCGGCGATTCAGGTTCGCGTCAGTCGGGCGGCCCGTCGAACCGGTACCCGATGCCGCGCACGCTCTCGATCCAGCGCGGGTCGCCGAGCTTGAGCCGCACCCGGCGCACGTGCTCGGTGACCGTGGCCGCCGTCTGCCACTCGGCCGACGACTGCCACACCGCGTGCAGCAGCTCGTCGCGCGCCACCACCACGCCGGGACGCTCGGCCAGGTGGGCGAGCAGGTCGAGCTCGAGCCGGGTGAGGTCGACGTGCTGTCCGCCGAGCGTCACCTCGCGCCGATCGAGGTCGATCACCAGCTCGCCGGACTCGATGCGGTGTCCGCTGCCGTCGACGTGCGCCGACAGGTGCACCAACATGCGGTCGTGCCCGCGGTCGCCTGACAGCGGTGAGATGTAGACGTCGAAGCGGCCCTCGGGTCGATCGGCCACGAATCGGTGCGGCTTGCCCGTCTCCCACGCACGACGCAGGTGGTCGAGTGTGCGCGCCGTCGTCTCCCCCGGGTTCAACGTCAGGCCCGTCGCCGCGCTCGGGTCGACGTCACCCAGCGCGACGGGACGGCCACCGACCTCGACGATCCTGAACGTCGGGCCCGGCTCCACCTCGACGACGAGCACGAGGTCGTCGAAGCGGGTGTCCCGTGCCTGCTCGCTCTGTCCCGTGGCCAACGTGCCTCCGCGCCTGCTGCTGGGTCGCGTGCACGGCTCCGGGTTCACGGGAGTCGCTTGTGTCACAGGATCCTAGGCGCTTCTGCCCAGGCTGACCGAAAATCCGCGGGCAGACTCAACGCTGCGGCGGTCGAGCCGACAGGGAGCCGGGTGATGCAGGAGGAGACGCGGGGACTGGCCGACGCGCTGACGGAGCTGGCCTTGCTCTCGGCCGACCCGTTCGACGTGGCCGAGCTGCTGCACCTCGCCACCGATCGCGCCCGAGAGGTGCTGCGATCGGATGGGTCGCTCGTGCTGCTCAGCGTGGACGGCGACGGGCTGCATCCCGCCGGCGCCTCGGGCAACGTGGGTGACGTCGACGCCATCCTCGCCACCGAGGGCGTGCCGTGCCGCCGGTCGCTGCTGACGGGCGAGGTGGTGTCGTTCGACGCCGAGCACGCCGCCGACGAGTTCCCGGACTACGCCGCGCTGGCGGCCGCCGGCGGGATCAAGCGTGTGCTCTCGGCGCCGCTCAAGCGCGGCGACAGCGTGCTCGGCACGCTGTCGGTGGCGCGGGGCGACGCGCGCGACTTCGACGAGGACGACGTTGCCGCGATCCGCCAGCTGGCCGACGTGGTGACGTCGAGCCTGGTGCGGGAGCGGACCCTCCGCGAGGCGCTGGCTGTCACCGCGCAGCTCGAGCACGCGCTGCAGGCCCGGGTCGTGATCGAGCAGGCCAAGGGCATGGTGGCGGCCGAGCTGAAGATCACCGTCGACGAGGCGCTCGATCGCATCCGCCGCTTCACCCGTTCTCGTCAGCTGCGGTTGGCCGACGTCGCCGGTGACATCGTCGCCCGGAGCCTGGCGGTCGCCGACCTCAGCCAGTGAGCGCCGAAGCGATGTCGAGCATCATCGGGTAGCCGCGCGTGAGCGAGGCACCGTCGACGAAGAGCGTGTCGCCCGAGATCCACGACGC
>DASUCO010000145.1:0-2824 GCA_036275955.1 Acidimicrobiales bacterium | reverse complement strand
GGGATGCCGAACAGCGGGAGCAGCGCGATCACCGGGTGCACGCCGGCCAGGAGGCCCAGGGTGCTGACGCCTTGCAGGATCGACGCGATCGTCCACGAGATCGGGTTGAACGGGTTGGCCAGGTAGCCGCGCTCGTTGCGGATGAGCTCGACCTGGTCGAGGTACTCGGGACGCTCGTGGTGCTCCATGCCCGGGATGCCGGCGGTCAGGCCCATGACGTGGCTGTCGAGGTAGAGCTGGGTGTTCTCGCGCAGCCGCATCCGGATGTTGAGCGACGCATGCAGCATCACGCGGTGCACGGCGAGGACGCCGAGCACCAGCGCCACGCCCCGCACCGCCTGGGAGCGGTCGGCGCTGGCGACGCCGTCCGTGAGCACCTTCAGGCCGATGGCCCGGAACGGCAGGCTTGCCTCCTGCCCGACAGCAGTGATGACGGCGCCGATGGACCGCGGCGTGTCGGCCGCCAGCGAGATGCGCACCATGAGCGCCAGGGTCCGCAGGGCGCTACGCACGTGTCTCCTCCACGAAGCGCTCGGCCTGGAGGCGGTACATCGTGGCGTAGCGGCCGCCGGTGGAGACCAGCTCGTCGTGGGTGCCGTCCTCGATGACGCGGCCGTGCTCGACGACGACGATGCGGTCGGCGCGTCGGACGGTCGAGAACCGGTGCGAGATCACGATCGTGGTGACGCCGCGCGTCAGCTCGAGGAAGCGGTCGTACACCTCGGCCTCGCCGCGCACGTCCATGGCCGCCGTCGGCTCGTCCAGCACGAGCACACCGGCCCCGGCGCGCACCGCGAAGAGGGCGCGCGCCAGCGCCAGCCGCTGCCACTCGCCCCCCGACAGCTGCGTACCGCCGGTGAAGGCGCGACTGAGGACCGTGTCCCAGCCGTCGGGTAGCCGGTCGACGAGCGGGTCGGCGCCGGCCATGCCGCCGGCCCAGCGGACGGCGTCGAGGTCGTCGCGGTGGGGGAGCGCGCCGAAGGTCACGTTGTCGCGGGCCGGCACCTCGAACTGCACGTAGTCCTGGAACACGGGCGCCAGCCGGCGCCGCCAGGCCGCCGGATCCAGCTCCCGCAGGTCGACGCCGTCGATGGTGATGGCACCGGCGTCGGGGTCGTACAGCCGAGCCAGCAGCTTGACGAACGTCGTCTTCCCGGCGCCGTTCTCGCCGACGATGGCCAGCGACCGCCCGGCCGCGATCTCGAGGTCGAGCCCGTCGAACACCGGGACGTCACGGCCGGGATAGGTGAACCGCACGCCCTCGAACCGGATGGTCGTCGCCGGCATGCCTGCTGCGTCGCGCTCACCGCTGATGGCGTGGCTCGCCTCGTCGGCCGTGCGCTCGAGCGCCTCCAGTCGCTCGATGGCGATCTGCGACTCGTTCACCGACCAGTGGTTCTGGTTGAACTCGCCGAACGCGGCTGCGGCCAGGACGGCCTGGGCCAGCGTCACCGCCACGCCCACGCTGAGTCGGCCGGCGGTGGCATCGACGGCGATCAGCGTCAGCGCCAGCCCGTCCGCCGCCGCGAACAGCGCGAAGACGCCGAGGATCTGCAGCCAGCCCTCCCGGCGCTTGGCCCAGATGTCCTCCATCACGTCGAGCCAGCTGCTCCGGTAGTGGTCGACGAGCCAGTCGGCCAGGCCGAACACGCGCGTCTCCTTCGCGACCGTGTGGGTGAGGGCCAGCGTGCGCAGGTAGTACGCGCGCCGCAGCCGGTCGGTGCCCATGTGCATCACCAGCGTCACCTCGTTCCAGTGCCAGCGCGTGAAGCGGTAGCCGACGAGGTAGGTGGCGGCGAGGATCGGGACCAGCCACCACCGGTAGGTGGCGACGATGGCCAGCGAGCTGATGCCCATCACCCGCACCCGGAGCAGCATCCCGAGGTGGACGGCGGCCTGGCCCGGCGTGGTGCCGGTCATGGCGCCTTCGGCCTGGGCGGCGGCGTCGAGGACGGTCGAGCTCTCGATGTGGGCGACACCCGGCGGGTCGGCCAGCGCGCGCATGACGCGCTCGGTGAACGCCTCGTCCACCCGTCGCCAGAGCATGGTGCCGAGCTCGAACCCGAGCGGGTCGAGGATGCGCTGGAGCGTGAAGATGGCGCCGATGGCGACGAGCGGCCACAGCGCGTCGCGCCCGTCGCTGACCGCACCGGCGAGCGCCCCGGTGGCCAGCGTGAACGCGGGCAGGAGCAGGCCCTGCGCGACGGCGAGGACGACGACCGCGATCGTCAGCCCGCGGCTGACGGTGGCGAACGTCCGCACCAACCGCAGCATCGCCCCGACTCTCCCACGGTTCTCGTCGTGCTGAGCGGCGCATTCCGCCGCTGCTTACGACGAGATCTCGCGCAGGGCGCGGCGTTTGCCGAGGAGGAGGGCGCGCCACTGGTACCGGCGCAGGAAGCGGCGGAACTCGAGGTCGGGGTAGCGCGGGTCGCGCCGCAGCGCGCTGCGCACCCACCCCCACAGCATCCCGAGCCCGCCGAGGACGTAGGGGCGCTGCGTCATGCGGAACACGGCGCTGGCGAGCATGTACGCGAAGCCGGTGCCCATGAACCACTGGCCGTACCCGTGGCGCACGCGGCCGGTCCACCACGACGTCTGGCTCGATCCCATCGGTCGCAGGTGGACGAACCGGAGCTCGGGGTCGTCCCACGACGTGGCGATCCACCCGCGCATGCGACAGCGATGGCCGTCGATGCCGTCCCACATGACCTCGCGCACGAAGCCGCCGATGTCCTGGAAGCACGCCGTCCGGTACAGCTTCGTCATGCCGACGCTGTTCTCGCCGCCGGTCATGTTCCGCTCATCGACGAGGCGCCCGTCG
>DASUCO010000144.1:0-4748 GCA_036275955.1 Acidimicrobiales bacterium | reverse complement strand
CGCGACCGCGGCACACGTCGACCGCACCTCCTCCAGCACGAGCGCAGTCCACCACGTGGTTTTGGTGATGTCAGCGGGTCGTGTACGACCCGCTGGCATCACCGAAACGCCACGTACCCTCCGGGCATGGCCCTCACCGTCGTGGATCACCCGCTCGTGTCCGACCGCGTGGCGCGGCTGCGGGCAACGGACACGGCGTCGGCCGAGTTCCGCCGGCTGACGGCGGAGCTGTCGACGTTCCTCGCGTACGAGGCGTGCCGGTCACTGCCCACCGTGGACACCTCGGTCCGCACCCCGCTCGGCGTCGACGCCCCGGCCCGGGTGCTGCCCGAGCGCTCGCCGCTGCTGGTGCCCATCCTCCGAGCTGGGCTCGGCCTGCTGGACGGCGTGCTGGCAGCCATCCCCTCGGCTGAGGTCGGTCTCGTCGGCCTGGCCCGCAACGAGGAGACCCACGAGCCGGAGCCGTACTGCCTGCGGCTCCCGGCCCAGCTGCCGCCGAGCGCGTTCGTGCTCGATCCGATGCTGGCGACGGGCGGGTCGATGGTGTGGACGCTGCACCTGCTGCGTGACCGCGGCGTGTCGTCGCTCACCGCCATCTGCCTGCTCGCCGCCCCCGAGGGCGTCGCCCGCGTGCAGGCCGAGCTGCCCGACGTCGACATCGTCGTCGCCGCGCTGGACACCCACCTCAACGACCAGGCGTTCATCGTCCCCGGGCTCGGCGACGCCGGCGACCGCCTCTACGGACGCGTGTAGGACGGCCACACTGGGGGGTGATGCGACCCCGCCGCGTGCGATGGCTGACCCGTCGCGGCGGGCGCCGCCCGGACGAGGGGCAGCACGAGCGCGAGCTGCTCGTCGACCGGCTGACCCGGCTGCAGGAGCTCACGGCGCACCTGGCCGTGGCCGGATCCGTGGACGAGGTCGTCGACACCGCGGTGCACATGCTGCAGCACGCGGTCGGTGCCCGGGCCGCCTCGTTCTGCCGTCTCGACGGGGACACGATCCGCATCGAGGGCTCCATCGGCTACCCCGACGAGATCACCGAGCGCTGGTGCGAGTTCGCGCTGGCCGAGGACGTCCCGCTGGCCGAGGCGATCCGGACGGGCCAGCCGGTGCTGCTGCCGGCACGCGACGACGTGCTCCGCCGGTATCCGCACCTGGCGTCGAGCATGGTGTGGGGCGAGTCGACGGCCGTGGCCGCGCTGCCGCTGCGCGGCGAGTCCGCGGTGTTCGGCGCGATCGGCGTGAGCTTCAAGGACGAGCGCGACTTCGACCCCGCGCTCGTGTCCTTCCTCGTCGCGGCGACGACGCAGTGCGCGACGGCGTACGAGCGAGCGCTGTCGTTCGAGTCCGAGCGCAGCGCACGCCACGCGGCGGAGGCCGCCAACCGGCGCCTGGAGTTCCTGTCGTCGGCTACCGCCATCCTCTCGACGTCGCTCGACCCGGCCGCGACGATGCAACGGCTGGCCGAGCTCGCCGCGCCGGCGTTGGGTGACTGGTGCGCCGTGCACCTCGTCGACGGCGAGTACGCCCACCCCGTCGCCATGGCGAGCGGCGATCCCGAGGCGACCGCCACCGTTCGCGATCTGTCCGAGCGCCACCCGATCCCGATCTCGGCACCGGCCGGGCTCGGCGCGGTCGTGCGCACGGGTGAACCGATCGTCCTCCGCTCGGTGACCCTGGATGCGGTGCGGGCGTCGACGCAGGAGGGCGAGCTCGTCGACCTCCTGACGCGGCTGCGCGCCATCACGATCATCCCCATGTCGTTCCAGGGTCGCGTCCTCGGCACGATGACCCTGTCGAACACGACCGATCGCGAGATGACCGACGACGACATCGCGCTCGCGGGCGAGCTCGCGGCGCGCGCCGCGCAGGCCGTGACCAACGCTCGCCTCTATCAGGACCGCGCCAGGGTGGCGTCGACCCTGCAGGCCAGCCTCCTGCCGACGTCGCCGACCATCATCCCCGGCGTCGACGTGGCCACGCGCTTCGTGCCGGCGGCCGAGGGACTCGACGTCGGCGGCGACTTCTACGACGTCTTCCGCCTGGGGACGGTGGAGGACCTGACGCCGACGTGGGCGATCGTCATCGGCGACGTCCGCGGCAAGGGCGCCGACGCTGCGGCCATCACCGGCATCGCGCGCGCCACCATCCGCGCCACCGCGCTCGACGAGCGATCGCCCGCAGGCATGCTGCAGCGCCTCAACCAGGTGCTGCTGGCCACGGCCGGCGACCAGCCAGGCTTCATCGGTGCCGACGAGCCGCGCTTCTGCACGGCATGCGTCATCACCGTGACGCCGTCCGCCGATGCCGCCGAGCTCGTCGTGGCGTCTGGTGGGCACCCGCTCCCCTACGTCGTGCGCGCCGACGGCCGGCTCGAAGAAGGCGGACGGCACGGCGCCCTCATCGGCGTCCTCCCGTCACCCGACATCCACGACATCCGCGTCCACCTCGGACCGGGCGACGCCATCGTCCTCTACACCGACGGCGTGACCGAGCGCCACGACGGCGCCCGCTTCTTCGACGAGGTCGGCCTCGAGCAGGTGCTGGCCGGGTGCGCGGGCCGCACCGCGAGCGAGACGGCGCGCGCCGTGGAGGACGCCACCCGCGGCTTCGCCCCCAGCCCGCCGACCGACGACATCGCGCTCGTCGTCGCCCGCGTCCCGGACCCGGCCGGGATCGGGACCATCGACCGCCAGTCCCTCCCCGAGGGGGACCACGCCGCCGCTGTCGCCCGGCAGTTCGTGGCCAGGACCCTCGAGCTCCAGGGTGCCGCCGCGCTGGTGGAGCGGGCCGTCCTGCTCACCAGCGAGCTGGTGACGAACGCGCTGCTGCACGGGCTGCCGACCGTTCACGTCGACGTGCTCGAGGTGCCCGACGGCTACCGCATCGCCGTCTCGGACGAGCACCCGCGCCTGCCCACGCCACGGCAGGCATCGCGCGACGACGAGCACGGGCGCGGGCTCCTGCTGGTGGAGCACCTGGCGGACCGCTGGGGCGTCGACCCGAGACCGCCCGGCAAGTCGGTCTGGTTCGAGCTCAGGACGACCGCCGCGTAGCGTCCGCGCCATGGACGCCGCGACCGCCGACGAGCACGCCGCCCGCATCGCCCGAGACGGGTACACGATCGTCCCGGACGCCATCGAGGCCGACCTGGTCGACGCCCTGCACGACGACCTGCTCCGGCTCGAGCGCGAGCTCGGCATCGTGCCCGCGAACAACGCGTTCGAGGGCAGCAAGACGGTGCGCATCTACAACCTCCTCGTCCACGGCGAGCTCTACGAGCGGATCCCGGTGCACGAGAGCGTCCTGCCGGTCGTCGAGCGGGTGCTCGACCACGGGTGCCTGGTGTCGTCCCTGTCCTCGATCGCGATCGGACCCGACGAGACGGCCCAGCCCATCCACGCCGACGACCAGCTCATCCCCATCGACAAGCCGCACGTCCCCACCGTGTGCAACTCGATGTGGGCCATCACCGACTTCACCGAGGCGAACGGCGCCACCCGCATCATCCCCGGCACCCACCTGGCCGACGCATCCCCCGCCTACGGGCAGCACTACGACTCGATCGCGGCGGAGATGCCGAAGGGCAGCGTGCTCATCTGGCACGGCAGCCTGTGGCACGGCGGCGGCGCCAACACGACCAGCGAGCGTCGAGTCGGCATCGCCATGAACTACTGCGCCGGCTGGATCCGCCAGCAGGAGAACCAGCAGCTGGGCATCCCCAGGGACGTCGCCCGTCGCTTCTCGCCACGGCTGCGCGAGCTGTGTGGCTACGGCGTCTACAACGGGCTGATCGGCCACATCGACAAGCACAGCCCGGTCGAGCTGCTCGACGCCGCCCCCGACGCTCACTCGATGATCTGGGACCACGCGTGATCACCGACCTCGACGAGCGCGTCCATCCGGTCGAGCACGACAGCGAGCACTGGAGCGACTCGCTCTACTTCAACGCGTGGGATCCGGCGTCGAACGTCTTCCTCCTCACGCGCATCGCCGTGCTCGCCAACCAGTCGCGGGTGACCGCGGGCGTGCTGGCGTGGCGTGACGGCGCGCCGACGTACGGCTACGGGCGGGAGCACGAGGGCCCGGCGCCGGGCGACTGGGACGTGATGCAGATCGGCGGGCTCAGCTACCGCATGGAGCAGGCGTGCCAGCGCTGGTTGGTGCAGCTCGACGACCCCGACACCGACTCGCGCGCCTACCTGACGTGGAACGGCTTCACCGGCTGCTTCCCCTACGACCGCAACCCGACGACGCTGCCCAAGGCGGTGGCGTGGGGTCACTACGAGCAGACGTGTCGCGTCACCGGCGACCTCGTCGTGCGCGGCGAGCGCATCCCGTTCGACGGCGTCGGCCAGCGCGACCACTCGTGGGGCTTCCGCGACTGGGCCGGCCTGCGCGAGTGGCACTGGGTCACCGGGTTCTTCGGGACCGAGGTGTCGTTCAACGTGTTCCACGTCGTGCAACCCGACGGCACGATCACGGTCAACGGGTTCGTGCACGCCGACGGCGAGGACCACACGATCGTCGCCGTCACCCGCGACACCGACGAGACCGGCACCGGGGCGCCGCAGGCGTACCACCTCGACATCGACGTCGAGGGTGGCCGCCGGTTCAGCGTCGACGGCATGAGCGCGGGGCAGGAGGTGCCGGTGCGCCCGCACGCCGGTGACACCGTCGTGCACGAGGTGCCCATGCGCCTCCGCTGCGACGGCCGCGACGGCTTCGGCATCTACGAGCTGCTC
>DASUCO010000143.1:0-2153 GCA_036275955.1 Acidimicrobiales bacterium | reverse complement strand
CGGCCGCTATGTCGCGGTCTGTTTCATCCCGGTCGGCTCGACGCCCGAGGCGACCGAGGAGCCCCAGGGCCCGCCGCACGCGGCCGAGGGCATGACCGTCGAGTTCGAGATCGCGTAGGACGCATCGCGTGCTCGGAGCATCCAGACCGATTCCACCGGTCTGGGTGCTCCGAGAACCTCAACGTCGCCAGTCCGCGGGTGGTTCGTCGGGGGGCTTGCGAAGCGGTGGCACCCAGTCGGTGCCGTCGTGGTGGCGCACCACGCGCGCCGGGTTGCCCGCCACCACCGAGTAGTCGGGCACGATCCCGCGCACGACGGCGCCCGCCCCGACGGTGACGTGCTGCCCGATGTCGGCACCGGGCAGCACCGTCGCGCCGGCCGCGATCCACGTGCCAGCGCCGATGCGCACCGGCTCGTGCGTCGGGTACTGCTCCTTGATCGGCACGTCGACATCGGCGTACGCGTGGTTGTGGTCGGTGATGTAGACGTTCGGCGCGATCGTCACGTCGTCGCCGATCTCGATCCGGCGACGCGCCACGATCGACGTGCCCCGTCCCACGCTGCAGCGGTCGCCGATCGAGAGCACGACGTCGGCGGCGCGGTCGAGCACCTCGCCCGGCATCCCGACGCTGAGCGTCACCTCGGGCGCGATCAGGGTCTGCGAGCCGATCGCGATCCACCACTCGCCGAACACGTCGCCGGGCGGGAAGCCGAGCATCGACTCGGCGCCGAGCGACCGGAACCCGTGGCGGTCGTCGGGCGACACCGTGCCCACCGCCGACACCCAGCGCCACGCCCGGTGGATGACGCCGGCGGCCAGCCGGCGGGCACGCGGCGAGAGCGACGACGGGTCGAGCACGCCCGCACGGTACGTGGCAGGCTCGGACCATGAAGCTCTCGACGTCCGTGCCGTACACCGGCGACCCGAAGAAGACGGCGCAGCGAGCCAAGGAGCTCGAGTCGGCCGGCATCGACATGCTCTGGGTGGCCGAGCTCTACAGCTTCGACGCCATCAGCATCCTCGGCTACCTCGCCGCCCACACCGACCGGGCTGAGCTGGCCACCGGCATCCTGCCGCTCTACTCGCGCACGCCGACGCTCACCGCGATGACGGCGGCCGGCCTCGACGCCGTGTCCGGCGGTCGCTTCGTGCTCGGCCTCGGGACGTCCGGACCGCAGGTCATCGAGGGCTGGCACGGCGTGCCGTTCGACAAGCCGATGGCGCGCACGCGCGAGATCATCGACATCTGCCGCATGGTGTGGAAGCGCGAGAAGGTCGAGTACCAGGGCGAGGCGTACACGTTCCCGCTGCCGCCCGAGCAGGGCACCGGTCTCGGCAAGCCGCTGAAGATCATCAACCACCCGGTGCGCGAGGACATCCCGATCTACATCGCGTCGCTCGGCCCCAAGAACGTGCAGCTCACGGCCGAGCTGGCCGATGGCTGGCTGCCGGTGTTCTTCCACCCCGACAAGGCGAACGACGTGTGGGGCGCCGACCTCGAGATCGGCAACAAGCTGCGCGATCCGAACCGTGCGCCGATGGAGGTCGTCGCCGGCGGCACCGTCGCCATCTGCGACAAGGACACCGCCACCAAGCTGCAGGACATGGGCCGCCCGATGACCGCGCTCTACGTCGGCGGCATGGGCGCCAAGGGCAAGAACTTCTACAACAACGTGTTCCGCCGCTACGGCTACGAGCAGGAGGCGGAGGAGATCCAGAACCTCTACCTCTCCGGCAAGAAGGACGAGGCCGCCGCGCTGGTGCCCGCCGACTACCTGCAGGCGACGTCGATGGCGGGCGACGAGGGCTACGTGCGCGACCGCATCCAGGCCTACAAGGCCGCAGGCGTCACCCGCCTGAGCGTCAACCCCGTCGGCGACGACCCCCTCAAGCTCATCGAGAAGGTCAAGGCCTGGGCTGACTGATCGTTTTGGCCTGCATCGAACGCGCCAGGGCGCGTCAGATGCAGGCCAAAACCCGTCAGGGGGTCAGGAACGGGAGGACGTGCCGGCGGACCTCGCCGCGGTGGGTGATGCCGCCGGCGTGGCCGGCGCCCTGGATCTCGACGTAGGTGCAGTCGGGGATGGCGTCGGCCACCTCGCGGTTCAGCACCGGCGGGATGTTCACGTCGTGGCTGAACGCGATCACCATG
>DASUCO010000142.1:0-10741 GCA_036275955.1 Acidimicrobiales bacterium | reverse complement strand
GTCGTGTTCTTCCGCCAGTACCAGCTGTCGTGCCTGAGCCTGTTCAGCTACCTCATCGGGGACACCTCGACCGGTCGCGCCATCGTGGTCGATCCCCAGCGGGACACCACCGCCTACCTCGAGGACGCGGCGGCCAACGGCCTGACGATCGAGCGCGTGATCGAGACCCACTTCCACGCCGACTTCCTGTCCGGCCATCTGGAGCTGGCCGGTGCGACCGGCGCTGCCATCTCGTACGGCGACGTCGCTCGCGCCGACTTCCCGATCGAGCCGCTGGCCCACGGCCAGCGGCTCGAGCTGGGCGAGGTGGTGCTCGAGGTCCGTCACACGCCCGGCCACACCCCGGAGGGGATCTCGATCGTGGTGTGGGAGCACGCCAGCGACCCCGAGCCGTGGGCAGTGCTCACCGGTGACACCCTCTTCATCGGCGACGTCGGTCGGCCCGACCTGCTGACGTCGATCGGCTGGACGGCCGACGACCTCGCGCGCCAGCTGTACCGCTCGCTGCACGAGCAGCTCCTCACCCTGCCGGATGCCACCCGCGTCTACCCGGCGCACGGCGCCGGCTCGGCGTGCGGCAAGTCGATGTCCGACGCGGTGTCGTCGACCATCGGCGAGCAACGCCGTCTGAACTACGCGCTGCGGCCGATGACCGAGGACGAGTTCGTGGGCGTGGTGACGCAGGGTCAGTCCGTGGCCCCGCTGTACTTCGCGTTCACGGCCGACTCCAACCGGCGCGTGCACGAGCTGCTCGACGACACCGACGCACCGCCGCGGCTGAGCGTCGAGGAGCTCGTGGCACACCTCGCCGCGGGCGCCGTGCTCCTCGACGGTCGCACCGACGAGGCGTTCGCGTCCGGGCACCTGCGTGGCTCGATCAACGTCGGCCTCGACGGCCGGTACGCCGAGTACGCCGGCGACGTCGTCCGTCCGGGTCAGCCCATCGTGGTGGTCGCCGACGCCGGTCGCGAGGCGGAGGCCAAGGTGCGGCTGGCCCGCATCGGGTTCGACCGCGTCGTCGGGGCGATCGTCGACGTCGAGCGAGTGCTGAGCGAGCACCCCGAGCTCGCCGAGCGCGCCACGCGCCTGGCCGCCGCGGATCTGGCGGCGTGGCGCGTCGACGAGCCCGAGCTGCAGATCGTCGACGTGCGCAACCCGTCCGAGCACGCGGAGGGGACGGTGCCGGGCGCCGTGCTCCTGCCGCTGGCCAGCCTGCTCGACCATCTCGACGAGCTCGACAGGGCTCGGCCAACGGTCGTCTTCTGTGCCGGCGGCTACCGGTCGTCGATCGCCGCATCGCTCCTGCGCTCACATGGCTTCGCCCGCGTCGCGGATCTGCAGGGCGGCTACGGCGCGTGGGCCGCAGCACGGCTGCCGGTGGCGTGACGTGCGCCTGCGAGCGCTGCTGGCGTCGCCGCTCGGGTTCCTGATCGGGCTCTCGCTCGGTGCCCTCGGCGGTGGCGGCTCCATCCTCGCCGTGCCCGCGCTCGTGTACGGCGCCGGGCAGAGCCCGAAGGCCGCCACCGCGTCGAGCCTGCTGCTCGTCGGCATGGCGTCCCTGATCGGCCTGCGGCCGCACCTGCGCGCCGGTCGCGTGCGCGTCGGAACCGGACTGGCATTCGGCGCGGCCGGGATCCCCGGCTCGGTGCTCGGCACCGCGGTCAACCATCGTCTCGATCCCGACCACCTGCTCGTCGCGTTCGCCGGGCTGGTGCTGCTGGCGGCATGGCGGATGCTCACCGGCTGCCCGACGTGCACGAACGTCGGCAACGACGAGGTGCTTCGGGCAGGCAGCGGTGCGGTCAGCGTCGCCGCCCGCATCGATGTCCGACGGTCGGTGGCGATCATCGCCGCCGGGTCCGCGGTCGGCTTCCTCACCGGCCTCTTCGGCGTCGGTGGCGGGTTCGTGATCGTCCCCGCCCTCACGCTGCTCCTGCAGCTGAACATGCCGACGGCGATCGGCACGTCGCTGCTGGTCATCAGCGTCAACGCCGCCGTCGGTCTCGCCGCCCGCGTCGGGACGACCGGGATCGAGTGGGGCGTGACCCTGCCCTTCGCCGTCGCCGCGGTGGCCGGTGTGCTGACGGGTGGCCGCGTGGCCGGCCGCCTCGAGCCCCGGCGGTCGCTCCGCTGGTTCGCCGCCCTCCTCGTCGTGGTCGCCGTGTACACGGGCGTCGACGGCCTGCTGGGCTGACGGCGCCCCGGCGGGCACGTCCTACGATCCCGCGGTGATCGACGTCCCGGCGGGCCACCTGTACCTCGGCGAGGGCACCGCCGACCACGAGCGCACCGGCGAGGCGGTGCTGCTCGAGGCGTCGGACCTCACCACGCACGGCGTCATCGTTGGCATGACCGGCTCGGGCAAGACCGGCCTGGGCGTGGGCCTCATCGAGGAGGCGCTGCTGCAGGGGATCCCCACGCTGATCGTCGATCCGAAGGGCGACCTCGGCAACCTGCTGCTCACGTTCCCCGACCTGTCGGCGGCGTCGTTCGAGCCGTGGGTGGACGGCGGCGACGCGACCGCCGTCGCCGCGTCGTGGAAGGAGGGGCTCGCCGGGTGGGGGATCGACGGCGCGCGCATCCAGGCGCTTCGCGACGCGGCGACGTTGACGATCTACACGCCGGGCTCGACGAGCGGGGTCGGGCTCAACGTCGTCGGGAGCCTGCAGCGTCCGATCGAGGGCGCCGACGACGAGGCGGTGCTCGACGAGGTCCAGGGCTTCGTGTCGGGTGTGCTCGGCCTCGTCGGCATCGACGCCGATCCACTGGCCAGCCGGGAGCACATCCTCCTGTCGAACCTCGTGCAGCGGGCGTGGGCCGCGGGCGAGGACCTCGACCTCGCGGGGCTGGTCGCCCAGGTGCAGTCACCGCCGCTGCGCAAGCTCGGTGTGTTCGAGCTCGACGAGTTCTTCCCGCCCGACGACCGCACCAAGCTGGCCATGCGCCTCAATGGTCTGCTGGCGTCACCCGCGTTCGCGGCCTGGGGTGAGGGCGACGCGCTCGACATGGAGCGGCTGCTGCGACCCGACGGCGGCGTGGGCTGTCCGATCATCACGCTCGCCCACCTCTCCGACGAGGAGCGCCAGCTCGTCGTCACGCTCGTGCTGTCGAAGCTCGTCACGTGGATGCGGCGCCAGCCCGGCACCGACCAGCTGCGCGTGCTCGTGTACTTCGACGAGGTGGCCGGTTACGTCCCGCCCACAGCGGCGCCGCCCAGCAAGGCGCCCATCCTCACCCTGCTCAAGCAGGCGCGGGCGTTCGGCGTGGGCCTGGTGCTCGCCACCCAGAACCCGGTCGACGTCGACTACAAGGCGCTGTCCAACGCCGGCACGTGGATGATCGGCCGGCTGCAGACCGAGCAGGACAAGGCCCGCCTGCTCGACGGCCTCGCCGCGGCCGCGGGCGGTGTGGACACCGCGGCGGTGGGCGACACCATCGCCGGCCTCGACAAGCGCGAGTTCGTGCTGCGCCAGGCCGGCAGCGACGCGCCGACGACGTTCACCACGCGATGGGCCATGTCGTACCTGCGCGGGCCGCTCACCCGCGAGCAGATCGCCACGCTGATGGCTGGCCGGCGGCACGCGACCGCGCCCGCCGCGCCTCGCACTCCGCCCGTCGGCATCACCGAGGACGCCACGCCGGTGATGCCGACGGTGGCCGAGGGCGTCCCGGTCCGGTGGCTCGACCCGGCGGCGCCGTGGGGCGCGCAGATCGGCGCCACGCCCGCCGGCACCACCTACGCGGCGAGCATCGTGGCCACCGTCGACCTCCTGTTCGACGACACCAAGGCCGACCTCCGGCACGACGAGCAGCTCGAGTGCGTGCTGTTCCCACTGGGCGACCCGGCGGACGTGGCGTCGCTGCTCGCCGTCGACCACGACCCGCGCGACCTGCTGCCGGAGCCGCCGGCCCAGCTCGCCTACCGGCTGCCCGACGCGCCGATCAAGAACAAGACGTTCTTCACTGGTCTCCAGAAGGAGCTCGTCGCCCACCTGCTGGCGACGCGGACGACGACGGTGCTGGCCAACCCCGACTTGAAGCTCTACAGCCGCCCCGGTGAGTCGACGGACGACTTCGCCCTCCGGTGCGAGGCGGCGGCCGACGACGCCGCCGATCGCGCCGCCGCCGCGGTGGCGAAGAAGTACGACGCCCGCATCGCCCGGGCTCGGGACGCCGTCGCCGTGGCCCAGGACCGCGTCGAGCAGGCGGAGCTGGCCAAGTCGACCCGCCGCAACGACGAGCTGCTCAGCGGCGCCGGCGACCTGCTCGGCTCGCTGCTCGGAACCCGTCGCAGCCGCGGTGGCATCGCCCGCAAGGTCGGCACCATCGCCCGCCGACGAGGCCGGACCAGCGAGGCCAGCAAGCGCGTCGAGACGGCGGCCAACCGGGTCGGGGAGAAGGCCCAGGCGCTCGCCGACCTCGAAGCCGACCTGGCGGATGAGCTGGCCGCCATCGCCGACGAGTGGGACGCCAAGGCGGTCGCCGTCCAGCGACTGGAGATCCCGCTCGAGCGCTCGGACATCCGCGTCGCCGACCTCGCGCTGGTCTGGGTCCCCGTCGCCTGAGCGCTTTGGTGATGCCAGCGGGT
The DNA here is from genome assembly GCA_036275955.1 of Acidimicrobiales bacterium. Classification (GTDB taxonomy): domain Bacteria; phylum Actinomycetota; class Acidimicrobiia; order Acidimicrobiales; family CADCSY01; genus DATLFP01. The sequence goes on along the minus strand of DASUCO010000142.1, from coordinate 6,153 downwards.
CGGAATCGACCCACTGGCATCACCAAAACACCCCGAATGCACCGCGGCGGTGACGTTCGGCCCTGTCCGGTTCGTGACCTCCGACCGCATCATCGAACCCAGGACGACGGCGAGAGGGCGTCATGGGTCGATCGAGGTGCGTTGACGGCAACGAGGCGGCGGCCAGCGTCGCGTACGCGCTGAGCGAGGTGATCGCGCTCTACCCGATCACGCCGGCGTCGCCCATGGGCGAGCACTGCGACGACTGGGCCAACGCCGGCCGCACCAACCTGTGGGGCGCCGTCCCCGACGTCGTCGAGATGCAATCAGAGGCGGGCGCTGCCGGAGCGCTGCACGGCGCCCTGCAGAAGGGGGCGCTGGCGACGACGTTCACCGCGTCGCAGGGCCTGCTGCTCATGATCCCCAACATGTTCAAGATCGCCGGCGAGCTGACGCCGGCGGTCGTGCACGTGGCGGCCCGCACGATCGCCACCCACGCGCTGTCGATCTTCGGTGATCACAGCGACGTGATGCACGCCCGGGCCACCGGGTGGGCCATGCTCGCCGCGGGATCGGTGCAGGAGGCCCAGGACTTCGCGCTCGTGGCGCACGCCGCCACGCTGCGATCCCGCATCCCGTTCCTCCACTTCTTCGACGGCTTCCGGACCTCGCACGAGATCGACAAGATCGACACGCTGACCGACGACGACATCGCCGTGCTCGTGCGCGATGAGGACGTGCTCGCGTTCCGTGCCCGCGGCATGACGCCCGAGGCACCCGTGGTGCGGGGGACTGCACAGAACCCCGACGTGTTCTTCCAGGCCCGCGAGGCGTGCAACCCGTACCACGACGCCGTGCCGGGGATCGTGGAGGAGGTCTTCGACGAGCTGGCGGCGCGCACGGGACGGCACTACGGCCTGGTCGAGTACCACGGTGCGGTCGACGCCGACCGCGTCATCGTGCTCATGGGCTCGGCCGCCGGCGCGCTGGAGGAGACGGTCGACGACCTCAACGCCGCCGGCGAGCACGTCGGCATGGTGCGGGTGCGCCTGTTCCAGCCGTTCCCGACGGCTGCCCTGCTGGCCGCTCTGCCGCCGACCGTTCGCAGCATCGCCGTGCTCGACCGCACCAAGGAGCCCGGAGCCGTCGGCGAGCCGCTGTACCTGTCCGTGCTCGCGGCGCTGGCCGAGGCCATGGACACCGACGCCCCGCCGTTCGCCCGCCTGCCGCGCGTGATCGGCGGCCGCTACGGGCTGTCCTCCAAGGAGGTCACGCCGTCGATGCTGAAGCCGGTGTTCGACGCGCTGGCCGAGGAGCGGCCGCGCAAGCACTTCACGATCGGCATCGTCGACGACGTCACCCACCTCAGCCTCCCGATCGACGCCACGTTCACCCATCGCCGACCCGAGCACGAGGTGCAGGCCGTGTTCTTCGGTCTCGGCTCGGACGGCACCGTCGGTGCCACCAAGAGCTCCGTGAAGATCATCGGCGAGCACACCGATCTGTTCGCCCAGGGCTACTTCGTCTACGACTCCAAGAAGTCGGGGTCGGTCACCGTGTCGCACCTGCGATTCGGGCCGGATCCGATCCGCTCGACGTATCTGATCGACGACGCCGACTTCGTCGCATGCCACCAGATCGGGCTGCTCGAGCGGCTGCCGGTGCTGGCGTCGGCCCGCAAGGGCGCCACGTTCCTGCTGAGCGCGCCGCTGCCGACCGACGAGGTGTGGGATCGCCTGCCTCCGGCGGTGCAGCGGGAGATCGTCGAGAAGGACATCGAGCTGTGGGTGATCGACGCCGAGCGCGTCGCACGCGAGGCCGGGATGGGCAACCGCATCAACACCGTCATGCAGCCGTGCTTCTTCCAGCTCGCCGGCGTGCTCCCGCCCGAGGAGGCGATCGCCCACATCAAGGCGGCGGTGGAAGCGACCTACGCCCGCCGCGGTCGAGCCACCATCGAGCGCAACTTCGCCGCGATCGACCTGGCGCTGGCCAACCTGCACCGCATCGAGGTCCCATCGTCGCTGCCCGCGGCGGATGGCGTCGTGCCCGCCGCGGCCGACGACGAGCCCGACTTCGTGGTCCGGGTCACACGTCGCCTGCTGGCCTTCGACGGTGACCGGCTGCCGGTCAGCGCGCTCCCGGTCGACGGCACGTTCCCGACTGGTACGACCAAGTACGAGAAGCGGGGCATCGCCAGCGAGATCCCGATCTGGGATCCGGACGTGTGCATCGACTGCGGCAAATGCGCCATCGTGTGCCCCCACGCCGCCATCCGCATGAAGGTGTTCGATGCCGACATCGCGGCCGCGGCGCCGAACTGGTTCCTGACGAAGGCGTTCCGGTCGAAGGACCTGGCCGACCACCACCTGGTGATCCAGGTGGCGCCCGACGACTGCACCGGTTGCGGCGTGTGCGTCGACGTGTGCCCGGCCAAGAGCAAGACCGACATGAGCCACAAGGCGATCGACATGGCGCCGGTGGCCGACCACGTCGAGCTCGAGCGTCGCCGCTGGGACCACTACCTCACCATCCCCGAGCTCGACCGCGACCTGCTGCCGCACGACTCGGTGAAGGGGTCGCAGGTGCTGGAGCCGCTGTTCGAGTTCTCCGGCGCGTGCGCAGGATGTGGGGAGACGCCGTACCTCAAGCTGGTCAGCCAGCTGTTCGGTGATCGGATGGTGGTGGCCAACGCCACCGGCTGCTCGTCGATCTACGGCGCCAACCTGCCGACCACGCCGTGGACGACGAACGCCGAGGGTCGCGGGCCGGCGTGGAGCAACTCGCTGTTCGAGGACAACGCCGAGTTCGGGCTCGGGCTGCGCCTCGGCGTCGATGCCCAGCACGAGCACGCGCGGGTGCTGCTCGGTCGCCTGGCCTCGGTCGTCGGCGACCAGCTCGTCACCGCCCTGCTCGACAACCAGCAGGACACCGAGGCTCAGATCCGGGAGCAGCGAACGCTGGTGGCGACGCTGAAGGACCGGCTGCGCGACGTCGACCATCCCGACGCCGCTCGGCTGGCATCGGTTGCGAGCAACCTCGTCCGTCAGGGCGTGTGGCTCGTCGGCGGCGACGGCTGGGCGTACGACATCGGCTTCGGCGGTCTCGATCACGTGCTGTCGTCGGGACGCAACGTCAACGTGCTCGTGCTCGACACCGAGGTGTACTCCAACACCGGCGGCCAGGCGTCGAAGGCGACCCAGCGCGGCGCCGTCGCCAAGTTCGCCGCCGGCGGGAAGGCGACCGGCAAGAAGGACCTCGGGGCCATCGCCCGTGCCTACGGCAACGTGTACGTCGCCCAGATCAGCATGGGCGCCAACGAGCTGCAGACGACGAAGGCGCTGCTCGAGGCCGACGCGTGGCCCGGCCCGTCGCTCGTCATCGCCTACAGCACCTGCATCGCCCACGGCATCGACATGCGCCTGTCGATGTCGCACCAGAAGGACGCGGTGCGCTCCGGCTACTGGCCGCTGTACCGCTACCGCCCGAGCGAGATCGACGGCGGCCAGCCGTTCTCGCTCGACTCCAAGGCGCCGACCATCCCGGTGCGCGAGTTCGCGGCGTCCGAGGCGCGGTACGCCATCCTCGAGCGCACCGACCCGGCGCGTGCGCACGAGCTCGCCGCCCTGCTGCAGGCCGACGTCGACGAGCGCTGGGCCTACTACGAGCAGCTCGTGCAGATACGTCGCACCGTGCCGCACCTCGACGACGAAGTGGGGGAGCCATGACCGACCTCACGACCACCTACCTCGGCCTGCGCCTGCGCACGCCGATCGTCGCCTCGGCGTCGCCGTTGAACGGCGAGCCCGCCACCGCCCGGCTGGTGGAGGAGGCGGGCGCGTCGGCCATCGTGCTGCCGTCGCTGTTCGAGGAGGAGATCGTCCACGAGGACATCCACCTCAACCGCTCACTGGAGGCCGGAGTCGGCCATGCGGAGGCGCAGGACTACTTCCCGGGCATCGACGCGTTTCCCACGGTGGCGGACCGCTACCTGTCGAAGCTGGCGGCGATCGTGGCGCAGTCGTCCGTGCCGGTGATCGCCAGCCTCAACGCGACGAGCACCGGAGCGTGGGCACGCTACGCGGCCCGCATCGAAGATGCGGGCGCCGCCGCGCTGGAGCTGAACCTGTACCACGTCGCCGCCGACCCGACCCAGGACGCGGCCGCCCGGGAGACGGCCGACCTCGAGATCGTGCACGCCGTGCGCGCCGCCGTCGCCATCCCGCTGGCGGTGAAGCTGAGCCCGTACTACTCGGCCATGGCGTGCTTCGCGTCGCGCGTCGTCGACGCCGGCGCCGACGGGCTGGTGCTGTTCAACCGCTTCTACCAACCCGACATCGACCTCGATCTGCTGGAGGTCGTCAACCACGTCGAGCTGAGCACGCCCAACGAGCTGCGCCTGCCGCTGCGATGGATCGCCATCCTGCGGCCGCAGCTGGGGCCGTCGGTGTCGCTGGCGGCGACCTCCGGCGTGCACGCCGGGACCGACGTCGTCAAGGCGCTCATGGCCGGCGCCGACGTGGCCATGCTCACGTCGGCCGTGCTGCGCAACGGCCCCCGACACCTGGGCCGGGTGGAGGACGAGCTGTGCGCATGGCTGCGCGAGCGCGAGTACGACTCGGTCGCCCAGCTGCGAGGCAGCGCCACCCAGACCACATCGGGCTACGCGTCGAAGTTCGAGCGGGCCAACTACGTGCAGACGCTGCACTCGTGGTCGCCACCGGTGCACTGGCCGTCAGGCTGAAGCCCCACCGAGCTGCTCGATCTCCTTGACAGCGTCAGCCGCTCGCTAGGTTGCGGCGATGGACGACCTGGAGGTGGTGCGCGCGATCTACGACGCGATGGCCGCCCGTGACTTCACGCGCATCTTCGAGCTGCTGGCGGACGACGTCGTCGTCACCCAGGACGAGCGTCTCCCGTGGGGCGGCCGCCATGTCGGTCATGACGGCTTCGCCACGTTCGGCCTGACCTTGACCAGCACCATCGACTCCGCCGTCACCATCGACGCCGTGTTCGCGGCCGACGACGAGGTCATCCAGTGCGGGCGGACGAAGGGGACAGTCGTCGCCAGTGGTGCCGCGTTCGACATCCCCGAGGTGCACCGGTGGCGCGTGCGGGACGGCAAGGCAGTCGAGGCGCACTTCGCCATCGACACCCCGGCGATGCTGGCGGTGCTCGGTGGCTGAGCGGAACGTGTTGGGCGGCGACCTCGAGCCGTGCGGCACCGACCCGATGACGGGCTTCTACCGCGACGGTTGCTGCAGCACCGGCCCCGAGGACCTCGGCAGCCACACGATCTGCGCGGTGGTGACGTCGGAGTTCCTCGAGCACCAGCGGGCCATCGGCAACGACCTCGTCACGCCCATGCCGCAGTACCGCTTCCCCGGGCTCGTCCCCGGCGACCGGTGGTGCGTCACCGCCGTCAACTGGTTGCGGGCCCACCACGACGGCGCCGCCGCGCACGTCGTGCTGGCATCGACGCACGAGCGTGCGCTCGAGATCGTCCCGCTGGAGGCGCTGCGCGAGCACGCGGTCGACGTCCCCACCGACCTCAGCGGCCTCGACGACTGACACGGAAGCCGTGGCGGACGTCACGGGAACCGGCGCGGCCGACGCTCCGTCAGAACGGCGCCGCACGGACTGGCCGTGCGCTTCGAAGGAGCACCAATGCGTCGCATCCCCCTCGCCCTGGCCGCCGTGGCGATCACCTTCGTCCTCGCCGCGTGCGACCCCTCGCCGATCACGGACCCGACGGGTGCCATGTGCCCACCGCCCGTCCAGCTCTGCAACGACACGCCCGACACGTCGAGCGAGCCGGCGGACGCCTACCTCGTCGGGCTCACGCTCGACGAGCTGCCCGACGACGTGCGCATCGCCCGCATCGGTGACGAGCACTTCGCGCTGACCGACGACTACGTCATCGGTCGCCGCACCGCCGAGCTCGACCTCGACGCCGACGGCGTCGCCCGCGTGGTGAAGGTCACCGTCGAGCTCGAGAACGGCATCGTCACCTTCCCCGAGGCCTGACCCACCGTCAGACGGGGGCTTGGAGCTGGAGGCGGGGGGTGTGGGCCGGGGGCTGGTGGTCCCACAGGTCGGCGAGGAGGTCGTCGCGCAGCGAGCGCTGTGACGGGTCGTCCCACCGGTTGACCTGCTGCAGCGGGTCGTCGACGA
>DASUCO010000141.1:0-7815 GCA_036275955.1 Acidimicrobiales bacterium | reverse complement strand
GCCTGCAGGTGCTCGACGATGGCCTTGGCCACGGTGTACTTCCCGGTGCCCGGGTAGCCGAGCAGCTGGTACACGGCGGGCACGGCCGCAGCATGACCGATGCACAGCATCGACGTCCTATCGTGCGGCCCGTGCCCGACGATCGCCTCTACATCCGCCAGCTGCTGTCCGGTCGCGACTTCGCGGCCGGGAACCAGGTGGCGAAGCAGATGCTCAACTTCGCGTACGTCATCGGTGACAAGGAGAAGGGCGAAGCGGTCGTCGTCGATCCGGCGTACGCCGCCGGCGACCTGATCGACCTCGTCGAGGCCGAGGGCATGCGGGTGGTGGGCGCGTTGGCGACCCACCACCACCCCGACCACGTGGGCGGGTCGATGATGGGCCACACGCTGGAGGGCGTGGCCGAGCTCGTGGGCCGCGGCGGCGGACCGATCCACGTCCACCGCGACGAGGTGCCCTACGTGCAGCGGGTCACCGGCATCTCGGACACCGATGTCGTCGCGCACGACAGCGGCGATGTGATCGAGGTGGGCGACATCCGCATCGAGGTGCTGCACACGCCCGGTCACACGCCGGGGAGCATGTGCTTCCTCGTGGGCGGTGTGCTCGTCTCCGGCGACACGCTCTTCCTCGAGGGCTGCGGCCGCACCGACTTCCCGGGCAGCGACCCGGGCGCCATGTACGAGAGCCTCACCAAGCTGGCCACCCTGCCGGACGACACCGTCGTGTGTGCCGGGCACTGGTACTCGCAGCCGCCGGTCGCGCCGCTGGGCGAGGTCAAGGAGTACAACTACGTCATGAAGCCGCGCTCCAAGGAGCAGTGGCTCATGATGTTCGGCGGTCAGTGACGGAGCTCGCTCCGATCTGGAAGACGCCGACGCGGGCGCAGGCGGTGGCGATGCTGCGGGCATGCCGCTCGGTGACGGACGAGCTGCTCGCTCCGCTGTCCAACAAGCAGCGCACCACGCCGACGACGCTGGGCGACGGCACGTGGACGGTGAAGGACCTGCTCGGCCATCTGTCGATGTGGGAGGAGCGGGCGCTCGACATCATCGACGGGAAGCCAGCGCCTCCGTTCGCGAGCGCTGACGAGATGAACGCCCACGGGCTCGAGCGCACGCGTGGGATGACGCTGCCCAAGGTCGAGCGGGAGTACGCGCGGGTGCGGGGCGCGCTGGTCGACGCCATCGAGACGATGGACGACGAGCGATGGCTGGCGAAGGTCGAGACCGGCTCCGGACGCACTGCCCTCGCGCTCCGCCTCGGCAAGCTGCTCGTCGGCGGACGTCACGGCTACTTCGCCCACGACCTCGCCCACCGCAACGACCTCACGAAGGCAGTGCAGCACCTGACCGCCGTTTGATTTCTGGGTTTTGGCCGACATCCAACGCGCCCAGGCGCGTTGGATGCAGGCCAGAACCGTCAGTGGCGGTCGCCGAGGGCGCGCAGGCGGGTCAGGACGTCGGGGAGGGCGGTGAGGAGGGCGTCGACGTCGGCGTCGGTGGACGACCACCCGACCGAGACCCGCAGCGAGCGCGACGCGTCGACGCCCATCGCTTCGAGCACCGGCGACGGCTCGAGCGCCTCGGACGAGCACGACGAGCCCGAGTGCACGGCGACGCCGGCCTGGTCGAGACCGAGCAGCACCGGCTCGGCCTCGACGCCCTCGATGGCCAGACACACCAGGTGGGGGAGGCCGGGGTCGCCCAGCACCTCGAGGCCGCACCCGTCGATCACGCGCCGGATCAGCCGTGCCTCCTCGCCGTCGATCGACACCGCCTCGCACGCGGCGCCGAACCCCACGATGCCGGGGACGTTCTCGAAGCCGGCGCGCCGGGCTCGCTCCTGGTCACCGCCGACGAGCAGCGGCCGCAGGCGCAGGCCACGCCGCACCAGCAGCGCGCCGACACCCGGCGGACCGCCGAGCTTGTGCGCCGACACCGACAGCAGGTCGGCATCGAGATCCGCAAAGGAGATCGGGACGTGGCCGGCTGCCATCGCCGCGTCGACGTGCACCAGCACGCCGCGCTCGCGGCAGGCGGCGACGATCTCGCGCACCGGCTGCAGCGTGCCCACCTCGTGGTTGCCCCACTGGACGTGCACGAGCGCGGTGTCGGCGTGCACCTCGGCCAGCAGCTCGTCCGGGTCGACGCGGCCGGTGAGGTCGACACCGACGACGGTCGGCATGCCGAACGACTCGGATGCGAGCCGCACCGCCGAGTGCTCGACCACCGGCAGCACGATGTGTGCGCCGCGCTCGGTGGCCATCCAGGTGGCGGTGACGATCGACTCGGTGGCGCCGCTGGTGAACACCACCTCGCGCGAGCCGCGACAGCCGAGCATTCCCGCCACCTGCTCGCGCGCGATCTCGATCGCGACGCGCGCCGCGTGCCCCTCGGTGTGGACCCGACCGGGGTCGGCTGCGCGGAACCACGGCTGCATCGCCTCGACCGCCTCCGGGCGCGTCGGTGAGGTGGAAGCGTGGTCGAGATAGTGCCGGGGCACCGGCTAGAGCGAGACGCGCACGCCGGTGACGCACCGCGCGTCGCCCAGCGCCACCGACTGCTGGGTCTCCGGGCACGTCTCGCCGTAGAGGGAGGCGAGCATGCCTTTGACCATGCCGCGGTCGACGGCGCAGATCACCGGCGACACGACCGACGTCCCGCCGAACGGGCAGTGCTCGGCCACGATGCTCACGACGTCGCCCCGTGCCTCTGTGTGCGCCGCGAAACCGTGCGCCGTCAGCGCGTCGGCCACCGCGTGCAGGGCGGAGCGGAACGAGCGCTGCGAGTCCCCGCCGCTGAGCGACTCGGCCATCGCCGTGCCGTACTCGATGCCGACCTGCTCGGCCATGGCCTCGGCCACGTCGCTGGGCAGCAGCTCGAGGGCGCGGCCGAGCAGCGACAGGATCAGCTCGTCGCGCCGCACCGGCTGGTCGATCGACACCGGGGTGGCGGTGGCGACGTATCGCTTCGACGGGCGACCGGCGGCGCCGGTGTGGGTGCCGGAGCGGACCTCGAGGTACCCGCCGGCAGCAAGCTTGTCGAGGTGGTGGCGGGCGACGTTGGCGTGGAGGCCGAACTTCTCGGCGACCTCCGACGCGGTGACGCCGTCGGTCGCCTCGTGGGCCAGCAGGTAGATCTTCCGCCGCGTCGGGTCACCGAACGCGCTGGTGATGGCGGAGACGGCCGAGGTGAACCCGTCCGGAGAGAAGGGTTCTGCGTCCACGTCGGTATTCTACCTATCGCCGTAGGAGAAACCCGGGCGCCAGGAGACGCATGCCGACAGAAGCCGAGGTGCTCGACGCCCTGCGGGGCGTCATCGACCCCGAGCTGCACCGATCGATCGTCGACCTCGACACGGTGCGGGTGCGGGTCAACGGCTCGACGGTGGACGTCGAGGTCGGCCTCGTCACCGACGAGTACCCCGAGGAGTCCGAGCACGAGCTGCATGGCGCCGTCATCGACGCGCTGGGTGCGGTGTCCGGCGTGCGCGAGGTCAACCTCGCCTTCGCCGACCTCGGTGAGGACGTGGCCGCCGCACTCATGCAGCGACTGCACGCGCCCGGCGTGCCCTTCGCCGAGGAGAACTCGCGCACGCGCGTGCTGCTCGTGTCGTCGGGCAAGGGTGGCGTCGGCAAGTCGTCGGTCACGGTGAACCTGGCGGTGGCGCTGTCACAGCGCGGCTCGCGCGTCGCCATCGTCGACGCCGACGTCTACGGCTTCTCCATCCCCGCGATGCTCGGCATCGACCAGCCGCCGGTCGTGGTGGGCGAGCGCGTGGTGCTGCCGCCACGCCGCCACGGCGTGCGCCTGGCGTCGATCGGGTTCTTCGTGCCCGAGGACCAGCCGGTCATCTGGCGAGGCCCCATGCTGCACAAGGCGCTCGAGCAGTTCCTCACCGACTTCTACTGGGGCGACCCCGACTACCTCGTGGTCGACATGCCGCCGGGCACCGGCGACATCTCCCTGTCGCTGGCGCAGTTCCTCCCCGGGGCCGAGGCGTACGTCGTCACCACGCCGCAGCCGGCGGCCCAGCGCGTGGCCCAGCGGGCGGGGACGATGTTCCAGAACCAGAACATCCGCATCCCGGTGCGGGGCGTCATCGAGAACATGGCCTGGTTCACCGGCGACGACGGGAAGCGCTATCCGCTCTTCGGCGAGGGCGGCGGCCAGCTGCTGGCCGAGCGCCTCGACGTGCCCCTGATCGGCCGGGTCCCGCTGGTCCCGGCCCTGCGCGAGGGCGGCGACACCGGCACGCCGATCACCGTGAGCGAGCCCGATGGCGAGGCGGCCAAGGCGTTCGGCGAGGTGGCCGACTGGATCGTGGCCAACCCGCCCACCAAGCGCCGGAACCCGGCCCTGAAGCTGGCCTGACCGTCACGGTTTCGTAACAATCGGGCGCCGGGTACGCCCGGCAGGTGCCGGCTCGGGTCCCTGCCATCGACCGCCTCCGGGCCGTCGCCCTGATCCTGATGCTCGTCCACCACTTCACCAAGTGGCTGGCCGGCGACGTCCACGGGATCATCCCGGGCTGGGACGGGTTCGTCCTCACCGACCTGGCAGCGCCGGCGTTCACGATCGCGGCCGGCACCTCGGCCGTGCTCTACGCCATGTTGAAGCGGCCGGCCACGCTGACCATCGTCCGCCGCTACGGGATGCTCGTCCCCACCGGGATGCTCCTGCAGTGGCTGTTCACCTCGCACGTCCCCTTCGACTGGGGCGTGCTGCAGGCGCTCGGCGTCGGCGTCGTCGTGTCGACGATCGTCGCCCTCGCCGTGCAGTCGCCGACGGTCATGGCCGTGTTCGCCGCGTTCGCGCTCGTGACCGGGCCGATCGTCGAGCACATCGCCGAGCAGCACACCGGCCGGCTGGCCGACGTGCTCGGCGGCGTCTTCCCGCTCGTGACCTACACCGGCTTCGCGCTGGTCGGCGCCACCGGCGGGCTGCTGCTCCTGCGCAACCCCGATCGCGGCGGCCAGGCGCTGGCCGCGGGTGGCGCGCTCGCCGTCGTCGCGCTCGTGATGCTGGAGGCCGGCATCGAGCCCGACCGCTATCCCGGTGGCACGGCGTTCATCATCCCCGGCATCGCCGGCACGCTGCTGCTGTTCGGCGCGCTCGATCGCGTGAAGACGATGCCGGCCGCGTTCGGCAACCACACGCTCGGCATCTTCCTGGCCCACTACGCCGTCTGCTGGCTCATCACCCAGTACGGCTGGCGCGACTCGCTCGAGCCGGCGACGGCGCTCGCCGTCGCGTTCGGCTTCACCGCGCTGTTCGCGCTGGCGGCGCCGCACGTGCCCCAGCTGCCGTGGTCGCCCCGGACCGGCTGGGCCCGGCGTCAGAAGCGCGTTGCGTCCTCCGCCGCGTACCGCGCCACCACGGCGTCGGTGTCGGCGGTGCGCTGAACGGCCTCGACCACCTCGGCCAGCCGTCCGGCGGGGATGGCGCAGGTGTGGTCCGTCGACGGCATGCCGGTGCGCACGCGCGACAGCGCACAGCCCACGCTGGCGACGACGTCGTTCTGCTCCTTGGCCGCCGCCACGATGTGGCACTGCGGCTTGCCCTCGACCCGTAGGCCGGGCAGCGCATCCGACAGCACCATGAGCGACTTGGCGGTGAGGCGAACGAGCACCACGTCGGGGTCGATCGTGGCGTCGGCCAGCGGGCCGTAGGTCACCGCTCCCGGCTTCTCGGTGACGGTCGGGATGTGGGGGACCATGTCCATCGTCACCCAACCCGACTCCAGCAGCGCGCCGACGTCGCCGTTGCCGGCGATCTCGTCGAGCGTCTTGAACCCGTGGGTCCAGGAGCCGACCGAGCAGTTGCCGTGGTCTTCCGCGACCGTCGAGAACGTGGTGTCGACCGACTCCATCCAGAACACGCAGCCGGCGGCCACGCGACCGGTCCGGCCGTCGGGCGACGGCGGCGCCATCGGCTTGTCGAACGACGGCACGCCGGCGGGGCGCTCGGCCGTGAACGAGATGGCGATCGGGGGCGCGGTCGGGTGCAGGGCTGCGGTGAGCGCCGCAGCCAGCTTCTTCCACTCGCTCACTTCTTGGCAGCCTCGTAGTAGGGGTTGGTGCCCGACGCGTGGTCGGTCGTGTCGATCACGTTGACGATCTCGGGCACCGACTCCTTGATGGCGACGGTGATGCCCTGGGAGAGCGTGACGGCGGCCATGCCGCAGCCGACGCAGCCGCCACCGAGGCGGACGTACGCGGTGTCGTCCTCGACCGCGACCAGCTCGGCGGTGCCGCCGTGCGCGGCGATCGACGGGTTGATGAACTCGGTGAGCACGTAGCGCACCCGCTCCTCGACGGTGCCGGTGAGGTCCTCGGGCTTCGGTGCGCTGATGGCCGGAGCGCCGGCGCCGGGGGAGTACGGCGGCCGGTTGGGGTTGGTGATGACCATCCCGGGGTTCAGCAGGTCGCGCGTCATGTCGAGCGTGGCGCCGGTCATGTTCTCGACGCTCGCCGCCGGGATCACGACCGTGAGGTCGTCGGAGTGCACGACGGCGTCACCCTCGACCGCCTTGTCGGGTACGTCGAAGTACAGGTCGTACGCGTACTCGCCGCCGCGGGCGCCGGTGATCTCGATCCAGAGGGCGAGGCTCTCGCCGTTCTCCTCGTCAGCCCGGATCTTGTTGACGTGGCGCTTGGCCTTGTCGGTGACCGTGAGGATCGGATCCATGCACGGGCGATGATAGGTCCGTGCCCCGCGTCCTCCTCGTGCTGCCGACGACGACGTACCGGGCCAGCGACTTCCTGAAGGCGGCGGCGTCCCTCGGGGCGTCGGTGGTGGTGGCCACAGAGGACGCACCACCCCTGTTGGCCGAGCGCGCCGTCCAGGTCGATCTCGACGATCCCGAGGCGGCGGCCGCCCTCATGGTCGATCGGGACGATCGGCTGCCCATCGACGCCGTGGTGGCGGTCGACGACCGCGGCGTGCTGCCGGCCGCCCATGCCGCCCTGCGGCTGGGCCTGCCCCACAACGCCCCGGACGCGGTGGCGGCCACCCGCGACAAGGCGGAGATGCGTCGGCGGCTGGCTGCGGGCGAGGTGAGCCAGCCCGCGTTCGAGGTGCTCGGCGACGACGTGCCGACGCTGCCGTACCCGCTGGTGCTGAAGCCGCTCGATCGGTCGGGTTCGACGGGCGTCATCCGGGTCGACGATGAGGACGCGGCCCGCGACGCGATGGCGCGGATCCGACGCATCGTCGACGATCCGTCGGCGCCGCTGTTGGCCGAACGGTTCGTGCCGGGCGCCGAGGTCAGCCTCGAGGGCCTGCTGCGCGACGCCGAGCTCGAGGTGCTGGCCGTGTTCGACAAGCCCGACCCGCTCGACGGTCCGTACTTCGAGGAGACGATCTACGTGACGCCCTCCGCGCACGCCAGCGACGAGCTGGCGCGCGTCGTGACTGACGGCTGTCGTGCGATCGGTCTGACCGAGGGACCAGTGCACGCCGAGGCGCGCATCACCGACGACGGCACCGTCGTGCTCATCGAGGTGGCGGCCCGGTCGATCGGCGGGCTGTGCTCGCGGGCGCTGACGTTCGGCGCCGGTGTGTCGCTCGAGGAGCTGATCCTGCGCCACGCGCTGCACCTGCCGCTCGACGACCTGGAGCGGGAGCGGCGCGCGTCAGGCGTGATGATGCTGCCCATCCCGCAGAGCGGCGTGCTCCGCGAGGTGAGGGGACGCGAGGAGGCGCTGGCCGTACCTGGCGTCGGCGGGCTCGAGATCACCATCCCGCCCGGCCGCGAGGTGCGCGCGCTGCCGGAGGGTGACCGCTACCTGGGCTTCCTCTTCGCCACCGG
>DASUCO010000140.1:0-8407 GCA_036275955.1 Acidimicrobiales bacterium | reverse complement strand
GTCGGCATCTGGGCGACGGGGATGATCCCCCACACGTTGCCGACCATGATGAACATGAACAGCGTCAGCATGAACGGCGTCCAGCTGAGGCCGTGGGGGCCCATCGTCTGCATGATGATGCCGTTGCGGACGAAGTCGATCGTCGCCTCGGCGATGCCCTGGATGCCGGTCGGCACCAGCGCCTTCTTGCGGCCCGCCAGCCAGAAGAACCCGAAGACGAGCACGGCCGAGATCCACATGAGGATCACGACCTTGTTGATCTCGAACGGCGTGTCCTTCAGGGCGATGCCGGGCCACTCGATGACGTGGCTGATCGGCGGGAACTCGATGGCAAGGAGGTTCATCGCGCGGTGGTCTCCTTCGGCTTCAAGCCGGGATAGGCGAGGGACAGGGAGACCGAGCGGGTCTCCCACAGCAGCAGACCCAGGTGGGTCACGAGCAGGGTGACGAACAGCGGCGCGCGCTCGACCCACGACGCGTCCTTCACGAGGACGATGGCCACGGTGAGCACGCCGAGGCGAGCGAGGTAGCCGCCGAGGACGGCGGCCATCAGCGCGTTGCCGCCGTGCTTGGCACCCCAGCCGATGAGGGCGGCGGCGGCGAAGAAGTTCAGGACGACGAGGACGACGGCGTACGCGCTGGACAGCGCGCCGTCGAGACCCCAGACGACGGCAGAGGCGGCGATCAGCACGGCGGCCACGACGACGCTCTTGCGGGCGAGGTCACCGGCGATCTGCAGCTCGGGCGCGGCGAGGACGTCAGCGGTGCCGTCAGACCCAGCGCTTCGGCTCATCCCTGCCCTCCTCTCCACCCAGGACCTTGTCGGTCTCGGCGTCCATCCTCGTCATGTAGCCCCTCGACAGCTTCCAGAGCGTCACGACCATCACGAGGATCCCGAGACCCAGTGCAAACAGCGGGCGGGTGCCGGTGCGACCGTCGATCCACCAGCCGAAGACGCCGAACACGAAGGGGGTGAAGACGATCTCGAACGCGCGCGCCAGGGAGTCGCCGAACCCAGAGTTGAGGTCCCGCCGCTCGGCCAACGCCCGCAGATCCACTTGCCCGCTCCTCGCACCCGGCGCCGTTGCCAAAGGTGCTTGTGAAACTTCGCACAATCTAAGTCAGGTTTTCGCGTGTCGCAAATCCCGGTCGGAGGTCGCGCAACTTCCACCTTCGCCCCCGAACAGCAGCGGGCGAACCTAGCGAGTCGAGGCGTCCTCGGTCAGATCGAGCTCGAGCTGGTCGGTGCGCTGGCGGCGGACCTGGGGGTGCATCACGGTGTAGAGGAGGATCGTGATGGCGGCCACGCCGAAGGGCAGCAGCGCGTTCCCCTCGTCGGTGTAGACGGGGATCAGGACCAGACCCGACAGCACCGCCGTCCACGCCCACAGGATCAGGACTGCCCGGCGCTGGCCGTGGCCGATCCGCATCAGACGATGGTGCAGGTGGTCCTTGTCGGCCACCGACACGCCGGTGCGCTTGGCCGCTCGCCGCACGATCGAGAACGCGGTGTCGAACACCGGGACCCCGAGGATGACGAGCGGGATGACCAGCGGGGCGAAGAAGAAGTACGTGGTGCCGCTCGTGCCCTCCGCCGTCTGGCCACCGACGAGCAGCGTGGCCGCCGCCATCAGCATCCCGAGCAGCAGCGCGCCCGAGTCGCCCATCATGATCCGGGCCGGGTGGAAGTTCCACGGCAGGAACCCGACGCACATGCCGAGCACGATCACCGCGATCAGCGGACTGATCGAGTTGCTCGAGTTGGGCAGCAGGCCCTGGTCGAACAGGCGGTCGCTGTACAGCGCGAACGAGCCGGCGGCGATGGCGGTGATCCCGGCGGCCAACCCGTCGAGCCCGTCGATGTAGTTGATGGCGGTGGCCATGCCGATCACCCAGATGACGGTGACGAGCGGCGCCAGGTCCGGCGAGAGGGACCAGTTGCCGAGGACCGGCAGGCGGAAGAACAGCATCGTCACTCCGAGCAGCGACATCAGGCCGGCGGCGAGCACCTGGCCGGCCATCTTCGCCGGGGGTGACAGCTCCTTGGCGTCGTCGACGAGGCCGACGGCGAAGGTGATGGTGGCGCCGACGAGGATGGCGAGGGGCTCCGACGTCCCCTCGAAGACGGGCCGGAACTGGTCGAGCCGGGTGGCGACCGCCATGCCGGCGAGGAACCCGAGGAACATCGACAGCCCGCCGAGCACCGGCAGCGGCCGGGTGTGGACTCGACGCTCGTCGGGCGCCACCACCATGCGGGTCCGGAACGACAGCCAGCGGGCGAGCGGCGTCGTCAGCAGCGTTGCGCCGATGGCGACGAGGAGCACGACGACGTAGCCCGACACGCGTTCATACTGCCCCTCCTCCGGGTGGCCGGCGCTCAAGTCGCGAAGCGGGCGAACCGACACCAACCGGATGCGGCGGGCGCTCGTTCTCCTCTTCGCGGTCCTCGGGCTGCTGGCGCTGCCCGCCCTGCCGTCGGCGACCGCCGCTGGCGCGACCGTCGGCGTCGCCCCGGCGGCGACCGGCTCGTGGACCGTCGACGCCGCCGGCGTGGTCACCCCGGTCGGCGGTGCACCCAACCTCGGCTCGGCGCCCGCCGGCCTGCGCTCGCCGGTCGTGGGGATGACCGCCACGCCGACCGGTCGCGGCTACTGGCTCGTCGCCGCCGACGGCGGCATCTTCACCTTCGGCGACGCTGCGTTCCGCGGCTCCACCGGCGCGCTGCGCCTGGCCCGTCCCATCGTCGGGATCACGGCCACGCCCACCGGTCGCGGCTACTGGCTGGTCGCGTCCGACGGCGGCATCTTCACCTTCGGCGACGCCGTCTTCCGCGGCTCCACCGGCGCCCTGCGCCTCACGCGTCCGATCGTCGGCATGGCCGCCACCGCCACCGGTCGCGGCTACTGGCTGGTCGCGTCCGACGGCGGCATCTTCACCTTCGGCGACGCCGTGTTCCGCGGCTCCGCCGGGGCGCTGGCGCTGGCCTCACCCATCGTCGGCATGGCGCGCACCGCGACGGGCAACGGCTACTGGCTCGTCGGTGCCGACGGCGGCGTGTTCAGCTTCGGCGACGCGACGTACGCCGGGCGCGCCGACGGCGGCGTGCGCGCCGTGACGGCCGCCGGCGGCGGCTACCGCATCGCCAGCGTCGACGGCAGCGTGACGGCGTTCGTGGCTGGCGCAGCGCCGACGACGGCCATGCCCAAGGCCAGCCGTGACGCGTGGCGTTGGCCCTTTGCATCCACCTCGCCGTGGAACGTGCCCGTCGGCTCTGGCGCGCGGTTCGAGACCGCGAGCGCGCCGCGCACCTCGAACCTCAACGATCTCCGCGCCAGGTCGTGGGTCAACGCCGGCAGCTACTCGGCGCCGATCTACCGGGCGACGTCGACCGATCCGCTGGCGACCGTCAGCGACGACGGCCGCATCTCGCAGTACCGCATCCCGCTCGGTGCCCAGCCGTCGACCGGCACCGACGGCGCGCTGTTCATCGTCGATCCGTCCGGCCGCTGGGTCGACGAGACGTGGCGCATGAGCGGCGGCCCGCTGGCGTGGACGACCTCGTACCACGTGCGCAACGACCTGCACGGCAGCGGCTGGGGTTCGGGCGGCGTGCGCGCCGCCGCCGGCAGCGGCATCGGCGGCATCATCCGCCACTGGGAGATCGACGCCGGCGTGATCCGTCACGGACTGGCGCTCTCGATCGCCGACTTCCAGCTGCAGCGAGGCCCGGTGTGGCCGGCGACGGCCGAGGACGCGAACGCCTCCGTGTACCACGGGCTCAACCCGATGGGGACCTTCGCCGCCATCCCGCCCGCGGTGGACGTGGCCTCGCTGGGACTGACGCGCGAGGGAGCGATCGTCGCCCGCGCGCTGCAGGACTACGGCGCCTACGTCGTCGACCGCAACGGCGAGAGCTTCGTCCTCAAGGCGGAGCCGTCGCTCGACGACACGGTGGCGCTCACGAACATGCGACGCGACCTCGCCAAGATCCGACCGCACCTGCGGGTCGTGACGAACAACGGCCCGTCGAGCATCAACGGGGGCGGGACGCCGCGCCGACCGCTCGCCCCGCCGCTCTGACGAGCAGCGCCAGCGCCACCGCGAACAGGAACGAGCCGGTCGCCTCCAGCAGCTCCTCGGGGATCATCATCGCCACGTAGTGGTCGGCCTTGCCGGTGTCGGTCCACTGCAGCTTCTCCAGCACCACCGCCGCGGCCCAGCACGCGCCGCCAGCGAGGAACGTCGGCGCCACCCACGGCACGTGGCGCGTGGCGCGCAGGAGCACCAGGGCCGCCAGACCGCCGACCGCCATGACCGGCGAGTACAGGAGAGGCCAGTCCACGTGCAGCCAGCGCTCGAGCCGCTCGTGCAGCGCGAACGCCTCGTCGACGGCCATGAACGCGAGGAGGGCAGCGAGTCCGAGCGTGACCGTGGGCGCGGCGCCCGCCTGCACCGCGAGCACCGCGCACACCGCACCGGCCAGCAGCAGCAGCGCCGAGACGTACACGAAGTAGTGACCCTCGCCGTCGACCTTGAACAGGCCGGTCGGGAGCGTGCCCGCCTCGTAGAGCGTGGCGCCGATGCCCATCACCACCTGGTGGACGGCGAAGAGGGCGAACAGGAGCGGCATCGGCAGTGCCCGCACCAGCCCGCCGAGTCCGGGCCTCGACGTGCTGGGGACGGCGGACACGACCATGTCGTCTGCCATTCGCCCTCCGTTCACCCGATCCTGCACGGAGCGTGCGGACTGACCCTGCGAGCGTGCCGGAGGAGAGGATTCGGTCGCCGCGGGGCACAACAGGAAGGCGGCGGGTCCGACCGTCGCACCGCCGTCCGCCGTCTCCCCGGAGCCCACATGACGATGCAGTCGACCGATCGGCGCGACGATGCCGCCGTGTCCACGCCCAACCCGGCCCTGCCGCCGCTGACGCCGGGCGTGTCCCGGTCGTTCCCGCAGCGCATCACGCCCAGCGCGGCGGTCGTCGCCCGCCCGATGCTCGTGCTGCTGCCCATCGTGCTGCTGCTGGTGCCGCTGGTCGGCCTGGCCCTGGCCCGCCAGCCCGTCTACTCGGCCGAGGCACGCCTGCTGGTCGGCGGCTTCAACGTCGAGGCGCAGGCCGTGCCCGGCTTCGTCGAGGCCAGTCGCACGCTGGCCGAGACCTACAGCCGCCTCGTGCCGACCCGCGCCGTCATCGAGCGCGTCGCCGAGACGCTCCAGCTCGAGATCGACGAGGTCGAGGGACACGTCGACGCCACCTCGGTGCCCGAGTCCTCGATCATTCGCATCATCGGCAAGGGTGACGACACCGGTGAGGCGATCCGCTTCGCCGCCGCCGCCGCGCAGGCGCTCGAGGAGTACGCGGACGAGTCCGGTCAGCTGGCGAGCACCCAGGACCTGCTCGACGAGTACCGCCAGGCGAGCGTCGCCCTCAACACCGCCACGGCTCGGCGCGACGCGCTGCAGAGCCAGTACGACGCGCGCGTCGCTGCCGGCACGGTGACCGACGCCGACCTCGAGGCGCTGACGGCGGCCGAGGCCGACGTCGACCGAGCCGCCCTCGAGGCCGAGACCCTGGCCGCCACCTACAGCGAGCAGCGGACGAACACCGGCAGCTCCGGCAACATCGACCTCATCGCGCCGGCTGAGGACACGGGGAGCGACCGCCGCTCGTCGCTCCAGACGGCGATCGCGGCGCCCGTCATCCTCGGTCTCATCGCCGGCGTCGCGCTGGCGACGCTGGTCGCCAACCGGCGAGGCCTGCCCATCGTCCCGGCGCACGCCGGACGGGGTTGAGCACCGAGGCACCTCCCCGTTCGACGGAGGACGCGCCGGCGCGACCCCGTCGCCGGCTCCCGCTCGTGCACGGGCTGGAGCCGGTCTCGGTCGACCTCGTCGTCACGCTCGGCGTCGCCATCATCGTCCTGGCGCTGCTGGCGTACGCGCTCGCCGACGTCACCCAGGCGCCGGTGCTCGCGGCCGGGCTCCTCGGGTTCGCGGGCGCCACCTACCTCGCGGTGTTCACGTCGCCGGCGTGGCTCGTCTCGATCGGTCTCGCCATGACGATGTTCTCCGGCAACAGCAGCGAGATCGGGCTGCCGATCTCGCCCGATCGCCTCTTCATCGCCGCCGGGCTGGCGTCCCTGGCGTTCAGCCTGCCGGGAGCTGTGCGCGAGCGCGCCATCGTGTGGCGACCGCTGCACGCGGTGCTCGCCGCCACCGCGGCCATCGGGATCGTCTCCGCCGTCGCCGTCGGCACCATCGCGACCACCGAGGGGTTCTTCGCGCTGCTCGACCGCCTCGGTCTGGTGCCGTTCATCGTGTTCGCGCTGGCGCCGCTCATCTACGGCCGGCCGAAGGACCGCAACGCCCTGCTCGTCGTGCTCGTCGGCACCGGTCTGTACCTCGGCGTCACGGCCGTGTTCGAGGGCACGCACAACGGCGCGTTCGTGTGGCCGCGCTACATCGACGACTCGTCGTACGGCACGCACTACGGGCGGGCGCGCGGGCCGTTCGCGCAGCCGAGCGCGATGGGCATGGCCCTCTACGGCTGCGCCGTCGGCTCCGCCGTCGCCGCGTACACGTGGGAGACCATGCGATCGCGCCGCTTCGCCGGGGCGGTGGCACTCCTGTGCCTGGTCGGGACGATCTTCACGCTGACGCGGTCCAACTGGCTGGCCACCGGCGTGGCGACCGTGCTGGCGGCGCTCACGAACGAGCGCACCCGCCGCGTCCTGCTCCCCATCGGCATGGCCGGCTTCGTCGTGCTGGTCGCCGCGCTCACGTTCATCCCCGGCTTCGCCGACCGCGTCAGCGAGCGCCAGAGCGACGTGAAGCCGCTGTGGGATCGGTACAACACCAACCACGCCGCCATCGAGATGGTGCGCGAGCGGCCCTTGACCGGCGTGGGCTGGCAGTCGTTCGAGGCCAAGGCGGCCGACTACATGCACGTGGCCGACACGTATCCGCTCACCGGGCTCGACATCCCGGTGCACAACGTGCCGCTGTCGCATGCGGCGGAGCTGGGCATCATCGGCGCCGGCGTGTGGCTGGTCGGCCTGGCGCTCGCCATCGGCGCCGCCATCCTGCGGCCGGGCCCCGAGGACCTGGAGCCGTGGCGGCTGGGCATGGTCGCCCTGTTCCTGCACTGGGTCGTGGTCGCCAGCTTCGTGCCCCTCGGCTACGCGTTCCCGAACCTGCTGCTGTGGCTGTGGGCCGGCGTGTGCGCCATCGCCCACACCAGCCGCAAGCTCACCGCCGCGGAGCTGGCCGCGCAGTGACGCTCGCCTACCTCGTCAACACCTACCCGTCACCGACGCACACCTGGATCCGCCGCGAGATCGAGGCCCTCGAGGCGCTCGGCACGCCCGTCACTCGCTACGCGGTGCGCCGGCCCTCGGGCACGCCACAGCTGGCCGGCGAGGCCGAGAAGGTCCGCGCCATCCTCGATCTTGGCCCGGTGCGCGTGCTGCTCGCCGTCAAGCGCACGCCGCCTGGCGCGCTGTGGCGAGGACTCGTCACCGCGCTGCGACTGTCGCGCCGCGCCGACCGCGGCGTGCTGCACCACCTCGCCTACCTGGCCGAGGCGTGCGTGCTGCGCCGGTGGGCGGCTCGCGACGGCGTCGACCACGTGCACGTGCACTTCGGGACGAACGGCGTCGTCGTCGCGCTGCTGAGCCAGGCCATGGGCGGCCCGACGTACAGCTTCACCGTGCACGGGCCGGAGGAGTTCGACCGGCCCGCCGCACTCAAGCTGCGCGAGAAGGCAGCCGGCGCGCGCTTCGTCGTCGCCATCTCCAGCTTCGGCCGCAGCCAGGTGCTGCGGTGGGCCGACCCGGACGACTGGCACCGCGTCCACGTCGTGCACTGCGCGGTCGACGACAGCTACCTGCAGCGGCCCCGCACGCCCGTGCCCGACGTCCCCCGCATCGTGACCGTCGGCCGCCTGCTGCCGCAGAAGGGCCAGCTGCTGCTGCTCGAGGCGGTCGCCCGGCTGCGAGCCGAGGACATACCCGTCGAGCTCGTCCTGTGCGGGGACGGCGACCTGCGCCCCGACCTCGAGCGAGCCGCCGCCGAGCGCGCCATCACCGACGCCGTGCGCTTCGCCGGCTGGCTCGACAACGCGCAGGTGGCAGAGGAGATCGCCGCCAGCCGCGCGCTCGTCATGCCGAGCTTCGCCGAGGGCCTGCCGGTGACCGTGATGGAGGCGCTGGCCCTGGGACGACCGGTCATCGCGACCGCCATCGCCGGCGTGGCCGAGCTCGTCCGGCCTGGCGTCAACGGGTGGATCGTCCCGCCCGGATCGGTCGACGACCTCGTCGTCGCCCTGCGCGAGCTGCTCACGACGTCCGCTGACCGGCTCACGGTCATGGGCAAGGCCGGGGCCGAGGCGGTCGCCGAGCAGCACGC
>DASUCO010000139.1:0-12899 GCA_036275955.1 Acidimicrobiales bacterium | reverse complement strand
CGAGCGCGGCCACGGCCCGGTCAGGGCTCCAGCACGCCCGAGAACCCTCGATCGAAGAGTCGCCCGGCCTGGTCGAGCACCGACGCCGGCGGCATCCGGCCCTCCCACACCACCCAGCGCAGGCCGAGCATGTCGGCGGTGCCGGCGATGATCCACGCGAACGTCTCGACGTCGACGTCAGGCGGCGCCGCCTCGAAGTTCTGGCGATACGCGTCGACGAAGGACTCGTAGTACCAGCGATAGGTGGCCGGCGCGACGAACTGCGACTCTCGCACGACCGCGTACAACGCCGGATGCGCCAGCGCGAACTCGAAGAACGACGTCAGGCCGACGCGTTCGAGCTCCGCTCGGGGCGCGCCCCGCAACGCGGACGTCGCCTCTCCCACGTGGCGTCGCATGCGCGCCCCGAAGTCGACGACCAGCTCGACGAAGATCGAGTGCTTCGAGGGGAAGTACTTGTAGAAGGTGCCCTGGGCGACATCCGCTGCTCTCGTGATCGCCATGACCGAGGCTCGCTCGTAGCCCAGCTCGCCGAAGACCGATTCAGCCGCGGCCAGCAGGCGCGCCCGAGTGCGCCGACCGCGCGCCGTCCCGGGCACGGGCAGCTCCGATCGCTCGGGCACCGAGCGGACGTCGGACATCCGCACAGTGTGCCGGAGCGCGACCGTCATGCGGTGCGACGCTCGACGCGCATGCGGAAGCGCATGAACCGGGGAGCGCCGTCGCCGTCGAAGCCGAAGAACGCGAACGGCTCGCCGGCGAGGGTGAACGTCCCCCGGTCGACGGGCTCGATGGGCATCGCCGGGAACGACCCGAGCTGCAGCTGCAGACCCTCGCAGGATCGCTCGATGGCGATCTTCATCGTCTGTGACTCGTACCGGCCCACGTATGCGTCGAGGCTCGACGGCGGCACGTCGGTCACGACCGCGAGGCGCGCGTCGAGCAGCGGGTTCATGGCATTGATCCCGTGACCGAACGGCGACATGAGTGCGAGCGCGGCTCGGCGGGCGACGTCGTGCACGAGGATCGCCGACATCCCCGGGAACGCGCCGCCGTGCCGTGCGGTCTCGCCGTGCTCGTTGCGCCAGATCTGCCAGCCGAGGCCGAAGCCGGCGTTCTGCACGACGCCGCCCGGCGCCTCGACCTGCAACGTCCGCATCAGCGCTGCGGTGCCGGGCGACACGAGATCCTCGGAGATCGCGAACCGCACCAGGTCCTCCGCGG
The DNA here is from genome assembly GCA_036275955.1 of Acidimicrobiales bacterium. GTDB lineage: Bacteria > Actinomycetota > Acidimicrobiia > Acidimicrobiales > CADCSY01 > DATLFP01. Next base: position 11,675 of record DASUCO010000139.1, on the reverse strand, counting down.
TGCACGCGAGCGAGGCGCCCGCCGGCCCGAGGGCGCGGGAGCAGATGGGGTTGCCGTTGTCAGCCAGCTCGAACGTCGCCGACTCGAGCCCGGCCCGATCGAACACGTAGGTGCGCACGACGTCCTCGTACGTCATGTCGCGCAGCAGCGACGCCAAGTGCCCGGCGGCCACCATGCCAGCGTTGCTGTACGAGCACGCCTCGCCGGGCTCGAAGATCGACCCGACGCCGTCCAGCAGCTCGAGGTAGCGAGCCAGGCAGTCGTCGTCACTCCCGGTGTCGACGAAGAGATCACCGGCGTCGATGCCTGACGAGTGCGACAGCAGATGCCGAACGAGCACGTCGGGTCGGAGGTGTGGCACCCAGCGGCACACGGGATCGTCCAGCGACAGCAGCCCGTCGTCGACGCACTGCAGCAGCGCGGTGGCGGTGAAGACCTTGGTGATGGAGCCCGGGCGGAGGACGGCGTCGCTGCCGCCGCGAAACCACTCGCCATCGACCCAGCCCGCGATCGCGATGTCGGCGCCCAGCTGCTCGGCCAGCGGAGTCGCGTCCCGGGCGAGGTCGGCGACGTTCCGCGGCGTGGGGTCATCCATGGGGTTATAGTAGGGGTCCTATGGCGAAGGTCAACGTCTACCTGCCGGACGAGCTCGAGCGCGAGGTCCGCGACGCCGGCCTCTCGATCTCCCCCATCTGCCAGCGGGCACTGCGACAGGCGCTCGACCGCCTGGCCGGCGTCCGCGCCGGCGACGCCGCACGCGGCCGCCTCACGCCTCGGCTGGCGCAGATCATCGAGGACGCCAAGGCCGAGCGCGCCGCGATGGGTCGCAAGGTCTGTGGCGACGACCTCCTGTGCTTCATCATGAAGCACGGGGAGAACCTCGGCGCCCGGGCGCTGGCCATGCTCGACGTGGACCTGCCCGACCCCGCGCTGCAGCCGCCGAGCAAGCTGGCCAAGGGTCAGGGCGAGCTTGACGACGCCGCGCAGGACCTGCTCGTCGACGCGTACAAGATCGCCATGGACATGCGGCACGACCACGTGGGCACCGAGCACGTGGCGCTGGCCGTCGCCGAGGGCGACGGCGTGCACGCCCAGATGCTCGCCGCGCTCGGTGTGACGCCCCGCAACCTGCGGGCCCAGGTCGAGAAGCTCATCGCCAACCCGTGGACGAACGACCGCGTCGCCCCTGAGCACGACCCGGCGCTGCTCGATCGCCTCGAGGGCGAGCTGCAGCGGCTGGCGAGCGAGCTCGGCCGCCTCCGGTCCCCGGAGTGGACCGAACCCGACTGACGATCTACGCCCGAACGTCGCGCCGAACCGCTGCGCCGGCCGACGGCCGCAGCGGCATGCCGCCTGGGATCGTGACGCCGCGCTCGCACAGGGCGACCACCGCGCCACCGAAGCCGCCGCCCGTGAGGCGCGCGCCGTGGACGCCGGGGACGCGCCGCAGGCGCTCGACCAGCTGGTCGAGCACCGGCGTGGAGACCGCGAAGTCGTCGCGCAGGCTGGCGTGACTCTCGTACATCAGCGCGCCGGCACCGTCCACGTCGCCCCGCCCGAGCGCCTCTGCAAACGCGGCGACCCGCCCGTTCTCCGTGACGACGTGTCGGGCCAAGCGGCGCTGCTCGCCGTCGACGAGCCGGGCGACGTCGTCGAGCTTCGCGTCCCGGAGCGGACCGATGGCGTGCGCCGCCGCCTCGCATCCGGCCCGGCGATCGGCGTAGGCCGATCCGGCGAGCGTGCGCGATTGCCCCGAGTGCACCGCGACGACGGCGACGTCCTCGGGCAGCAGCACCGGGGTGACGACGAGCGAGCGGCAGTCGATCAGCAGCGCGTGCCCGTCGACGCCAGCAGCCGACGCCAGCTGGTCCATGATGCCGCACGGCACGCCCGACGCCCGCTGCTCGGCGCGCTGACAGCACTCGGCCAGCTCGAGCGGGCTGCCGGTGAAGCCGAGTGCCAGCGCCACCGCCACCTCGAGGGCGGCGCTGGACGACAGCCCGGCGCCCAGCGGGATGGTCGTGCGCACGGTGCCCGTCCCACCCTGTGCCGGTCGCAGCTCGGCCACCACGCCGGCGACGTAGCGGGCCCAGGCGGGCGAGATGGACGATGGCTCTTCGACGTCGAGCGGGACTCGGGCGAGATCCGCTTCTGCCTCAGACGTCAGCGTCACGACGTCGCCGCCGACGTCGAGCTCGACCGTCGTCCCGAGGTCGATGGCCATCGGGAGGACCAGACCGCCGGTGTAGTCGGTGTGATCGCCGATGATGTTCACCCGGCCGGGCGCGTGCGCGCGAACGCGGATGTCGGGCACCCGCGACGAATCTAGTGAAAGCACCACCATTCGCTGCACGACCAGTAGGGTCGAGGTTGCGACTCCTTCGGAGTCACCCGTTGAACATCCAGCGGACCGCAGTCGACCCGACGACGTTCGGGAACCGACATCGCGTCTGCGCCAGCCGCGCCGCGCCGTGTCTGGAACGGAAGTGCCATGTCAGCGGAGCAGGAGATCCCGGTCGCGGCCATCGCCGCGCTCTCGACGCTGCTGCTCGAGTCAGCCACGCTCGACGACACCATGCGCCACGTGTGCGAGACGGTCGTGCAGCAGCTGGAGGGCGCGGCCGAGGCATCGGTCACCCTCGTGCGGTCGGGCAAGCCGTTCACCTACGGCGCCACGAGCACGCTCCCCCTCGCGGCTGACGAACGGCAGTACGCAGCGGGACGGGGCCCCTGCCTCGACGCCGCGCTCGGCAACCAGACGGTGATCGTCGTGGACGCCTCGACCGACGACCGGTGGCCGGAGGTGCTCGCCGGCATGGTCGCCGAGGGCATCTGCAGCTCGATGTCGATCCCTCTGCCCGTCCAGGGCGAGGCCATCGGTGCGCTCAACATCTACGCCAGCTCGCCCGACGCGTTCACGCCGGCGATGCTCGCCGTCGGTCAGCGGCTCGCCTCCTTCGCCGCCGTCGTCGTCGCGAACGCGGTCGCGTTCGCGAACGTCAGCGACGCGGCTCGGAACATGCAGACGGCGATGGAGTCGCGCGCTGCCATCGAGCAGGCCAAGGGGATCATCATGGCGAGAGCCGGCTGCGATGCCGACACCGCCTTCGGGCTCATGGTCCAGCAGTCGCAGTACGAGAACCGCAAGCTGCGCGACATCGCGGCCGAGCTCGTCGAGCGCGCCGCCGCCGGCGGCTCCGTCTAGTCGACCGGCGTGCTCGCCGCGACCTCCCGCGCCCACGGGTAGTCGGCCTTGCCGTTCGGCGCCCGCTGCACGCGGTCGACGACGATGACCTGCTTGGGCAGCTTGTAGCGGGCGACGTGCTCGCCGGCGACTCGCACGATGTCGTCCGCCACAGCGTCGGCGCCCGGCTGCAGCGAGGCGATGGCGACGACGCGCTCACCGAAGCGCTCGTCGGGCACGCCGACGACCAGGCAGTCGTAGACGGCGGGATGTGCCTTCACCGCCTCCTCGACCTCTTCGGGGAAGACCTTCTCACCGCCGGTGTTGATGCAGTTCGAGCCGCGCCCGAGCAGGATCAGCGAGCCGTCTGCCGCCACCTTCGCGTAGTCGCCCGGCAGCGAGTGCGCCACGCCGTCGATGACCTTGAACGTCCGCGCCGTCTTCTCGGGGTCCTTGAAGTAGCCGAGTGACGCGCTCACCGCGGCGACCATGCCGATCTCGTCGGAACCGGGCTCCACGATGCGACCGTCCTCGGTCACCACCTTCACCGACGGCGTCGTCGTGAACTTCGCGGTGGTGCCCACGCCCTCGCGAGTGCTGATCGTGGCGCCCATCGACCCCTCGGTGGAGCCGAGGCCGTCGTAGAGCATGACGTCGAGGTGGCGGAGCAGCCCCTCCTTCACCTCGGTCGACCACATGACGCCCGACGACACGATCGCCTTCAGCGAGGACGTGTCGAAGCTGCCCTCGTCGAGCGCCCGGAGCATGGGCTTGGCGAACGCATCGCCGACGATGACCACCACGTCGACGCCGTTGCGCTCCACCGCCTGCCACAGCTCCACCGCGTCGAAGGAGCGGTTGGTGAGCGTGACGACGGCGCCCTTGAGGAGGTGGGGCACCATCGTGCCCAGCCACATGCCGGTGCCGTGCATCTGCGGGCACGCTGCCAGCCAGGTCGGCGGCTCGGCGAGCTGGTCGCCCAGCGCCAGCAGCTCGTCGACGTTGGTTGCCGGCGTCAGGCCGTGGATGGCCGCCCCGAAGGCGGACAGGGCGAGCGGGAACACGCCGTGCGCGTACATGACGCCCTTCGGCATGCCGGTGGTGCCGCCGGTGTAGAGCATGTACACGTCGTCGGGCTGGCCCTCGATGCGGGGCGCCGGCTCGTGCGACGCGATGACGTCGTCGAAGGGCAGGGCGCCGTCGACGTGCGGACCGCCGTCGTCGACCTCGATCACGGCGCGCAGCTTCGGCGCCTTGCCCAGCACGCGCTCAACGCGGTCGCCGAGGCTGCTGTGGAACACGAGCACCTCGGCATCGGCGTTGTCGAGCAGGTACAGCAGCTCGTTGTCGGTGTAGCGGTAGTTCACGTTCACCGGCACGCCGCGCATCTTGAACGCGGCGTACTGCGACGTGGCGTACTCGATGCCGTTGTAGAGGTAGAGCGCCACCTTCGAGTCCGGCGCCAGACCGTGCTCGAGGAACGCCGCCGCCAGCCGAGCGGCGCGGTCGTCGTAGTCCTGCCAGGTCACGACGTCGTCGCCGTGGACCAAGGCCGTGCGCGCACCGACCTCGTCGGCGATGTGCTGCCAGACGTTCGCGAAGTGGACCTGCATCTCGACCCCCCGATCGACCAGGTGCCCGGACCCTAACGCTCGATGCGCGAACCTGGCGGGCCATGCTGCCGATCACCTGGGACGTCGTGCGCGTCTTCCTGCACGTCCTCGCCGCGACGATCTGGGTCGGCGGGCAGCTCACCCTGGCCGGACTGGTGCCGGGGCTCCGTGCCCTGTCGCCCGATGCGCCGCGCGCCGTCGCCCGACGCTTCAACCGCATCGCCTGGCCCGCGTTCGGCGTGCTCGTGGCGACCGGCATCTGGAACGTGCTCGTGCTCGAGCCGGACTGGGACAGCGACTACGGGCGAACGGTCATGGTCAAGGTGCTCGTGGTGACGGCATCCGGCGTGACGGCACTGGTCCACACCCAGGCCCGTTCGAAGGCGGCGCTGGCCGTGTTCGGCGCGCTGTCCGGACTCACCGCGCTCGGCGCGCTCCTCCTGGGCATCCAGCTGGGCTGATCGGGACCAAAGTCCCTGCCCGGTGGGACCTTGTGCCGTCGTCGGAGAGACGGCGTCGCTGGACGCTGGACCCACCGGCAACGACGGAGGTCCGCACGATGGCTGTCACCCAGGTCCCGCCCGGACGCGAGAACGTCCCCCATCCCGAGGGCGTGAGCCCCTGGCCACCGCGGCGTCGCGGTGAGTCCCCGTTCGGCTCCATCACCGTCCTGCTGTTCTCGGTCACCGCGCTGCTCGCCGCCCTCTTCGGGCTCGTGCTCTACGCCACCGACGACGATGGCGGCGGCAGCGTCGCCGGGGGCGGCACCAAGACCTTCGACGTCACCCTCAGCGACCTGGACATCCAGCCGGCGTCGATCGACGTCGCCGCCGGCGACCGCGTCGTGCTGAACGTCACCAACGACGGCGCCATGGCCCACGACGTGAAGCTCGGCGGCACGACCGGCTCAGACATGCTGGACCCCGGCGCCACCGCCACGGTCGACCTCGGCGTCATCACCGAGACCAGCCAGGCGTGGTGCACGGTCCCCGGCCACAAGGAGGCCGGCATGGTGCTCGACATCAACGTGTCGGGCAGCGCCCCGGCCGCGCCGTCCGCCCCCGCTGCTGGTGGCGAGGCGGCGGCCGACGCCGCCGTGATCGATGCATCCGCCACGCCCGGTCCCGACTGGCACGCCTTCGACCCCACGCTGCAGCCGGCGCCGGGCGGGACGGTGCACGACGTGGCGTTCTCCATGCAGGAGACGGTCATCGAGGTGGCGCCGGGCGTGACGCAGGAGCTGTGGACCTTCAACGGCCAGTACCCCGGCCCCACGCTGCGAGGCAGGGTCGGTGACGTCTTCAACGTCACGGTCACGAACGACGGCAAGATCGGTCACTCCATCGACTTCCACGCCAGCAAGACGCCCATGGACGTCGACATGCGCACGCTGCTGCCGGGCGAGTCGCTCGTGTACCAGTTCAGCGCCGACTTCGCCGGCGTGTGGATGTACCACTGCGGCACGGCGCCGGTCCTGCACCACATCGGCAACGGCATGGCCGGCGGCGTGATCATCGACCCGCCCGTGCTGGCGCCGGTCGACCACGAGTACCTCTTCGTGCAGTCCGAGCTGTACCTCGGCCCCGAGGGCGGCCCCGGTGACCTGACGAAGATGATCGGCGAGGAGTTCGACGCCGTCGTCTTCAACGGCTACCACAGCCAGTACGTGCACGAGCCGATCCGGGTCGAGCCCGGCGACCGCATCCGGGCCTACGTCCTCGACATCGGTCCCTCCGAGAACAGCTCGTGGCACGTCGTGGGCACCATCTTCGACACCGTCTACAAGGAGGGCACGTACCTCCTGCAGCCGGGCAACGTCGACCGCGGCGGGGCACAGGCGCTCGACCTGCAGCCGGCGCAGGGCGGCTTCGTCGAGTTCACCCTCGACGAGCAGGGCAAGTACGCCATCGTCACCCACAAGTTCTCGAACCCCGGCAAGGGCGCACTCGGGTTCTTCCAGGCCGGCGAGCCCACCGGGGCGATGGGCTCGCACTAGCGCCGAGGTGGGGGCAGCGAGCGATCCTGCGGTGCCGTGTCGGCGCCGCAGGATCGTCTCGCGTCCGGGTTCGCGTGTCGGCGCATCGCGGGCTGTGACCTTCGGCCCTGTTACCAGGATCGGCGGTCGCCGACCATCGAGGGCATGGAGCGATCGATCGAGGCCACCACCATCATCAGCGCCTCGGCTGATCGGGTCCGGGGGCTCCTCGCTTCAGACCCGACGGCGGCGCTGACCAACCCAACGACGCTGGCAGCCGGCGGACTGCACCACGACGTGGTCGTCACGCTGGACGAGCCCGAGCTCGGCGATGCCGTGTCGGTACCCGTGTCGTGGCACCCAGCCGATCACGGCCGCCTGTTCCCCAGCTTCGTCGGCGCGCTCGAGGCCGAGGCGTCCATCGCCGGCACGCGCCTGCGCATCACCGGGCAGTACTCGGTCCCGCTGGGCGTCGTCGGCCAGTTCGGTGACGGGCTCGTCGGGCGCCGCTTGGCTCAGCAGTCGCTGCAGAGCCTCCTGGAGGGGGTCGCCGCCCGAGTGGCGGCCGCGCTCGACGCCGAGGACACGGCCTCGCCCGTCACCGTCGTCGAACAGCCATCGGAGCTCTTCATCGGCTGATTCGCGCCGTTCAGTCGGCGGGTGACGGCACGATCACCACGGGGCACGGCGCGTGGTGCGCGAGCTGGTGGCTGACGGAGCCCAGCAGCAGGCCGGCGAAGCCGCCTCGTCCACGGCTGCCGACGACGATGAGCTGGGCGTCGGCGCCCTCCTCGATGAGCGCGGCCGCCGGGCTGCCGAGGACGACCTGGCGCTCGACGGGCGTCGACGGGTGGGCGGCGGCGACCTCGTCGATCACCGCCGCGAGCTCGGCCTCGGCCTCGGCGGTGGCGTCGTCGTCCACCGGCACCGAGACGACCCCGAGGGGCGTCGAGAGCACGTAGGGCAGCTGCCAGGCGTGCACGGCGACGACGGTGGCGTCGCGCAGCGCCGCCTCGTCGAGCGCCCACTCCAGGGCTCGGCGCGCGCCGGGTGAGTTGTCGACGCCGACGACGATCTTCTGCATGTCCGATCCCTCCTGGCCGATGCGACGACGCTATGCGGGATCGACGACCTCGATCTCGATGCCGGTCGCCCGCTGGTCCAGCCGGCGGATGGCGACCGCGGCGCGGGTCGCCGCCATGCGGCGCACGTCGTCGGGCGCCGCCGTGGTGATCGTCACGTGCAACCGCCCGCGCCGCCGATGCACGGCGACGGCGAAGGCGACGTTGGCGTCGTGGTTGGAGAGCACGGCCCGCACCTCGGTGGCGATCGCGGCCCGGACGGGCTCGAGCGCGAGCTCGATCGCCTGCTCGCAGCGGACCGCCAGCACGTCGCTGCGGTCGGTCGTCACCGTCGCCTGGTCGACGAAGGGGTGCAGCGGACGGCTGAGGACCACGAGCGGCACACCAGCGCGCAGCGCGCACGTCACGCCCGTCTCGCGGAGCGTCGGGTGGGGCCACGGGTGCTGGCGCACGTCGACGGCGACGTCGATGCCGCCCTCGGCCTCGAGCGGGCACGTCCCGCCGGTCAGCCCGACGCACGGGAACGCCGGTGCGCCGTCCTCCACGCAGCGGTGGACGTCGAAGCCCGCCTCCCGCAGCTCGGCGTCGACCAGCGTCACCGGCTCGTCGTCGGAGGTGATCACCAGGGCTCGGCGGGGCGTCGTGGTCGTCATGCGAGCAGCGAACACCACCGCGAGGGACCGGCGACAGGGACGTTGGTCCCTTACTGGGTGGGCACCTGCCAGCACAGGGTGGTGCCGGGCTCGGCGGGCAGCAGCTCGAAGGAGCCACCCAGCTTCTCGGCCCGTGCCGCCATGTTGCGCAGGCCGTTGCCCGTCGGCGCGTCCGACCCCGGCGGTCCGACGCCGTCGTCGCTCACCCGGAGCACGACGTCGGCGCCGGCCAGGACCTCGACCTCGACGTGGCGGGCGCCGGCATGACGGGCGACGTTGCTGAGCGCCTCCCGCAGCGTGGCGACCAGCTCCGCAGCGACAGGGGTCGACACGGCGCTGTCCACCGGTCCGTCGAAGAGGACGGTGGGCTCGAAGCCGAGGGCGCCGGCAGCGTCGTGGGTCAGCGACAGCACGCGCGCCCGCAGCCCGTCCGACGTCGAGCGCGACGCCTCGAGGCCGAAGATCGCCGAGCGGATGTGCTTGACCGTGAGATCGAGATCGTCGACCGCCGCCTCGACCCGCGCCGCGGCCGCAGCCGGATCGGCGTGCACCAGGCGCGTGGTGGCCTGCAGCGAGAGACCGGTGGCGAACAGGCGCTGGATGACGGTGTCGTGCAGGTCGCGGGCGATGCGCTCTCGATCGTCCAGGAGGGCCAGCTCGGCGATCCGAGCGTGCAGGCGGGCGTTCTCGATGGCGACGCCGGCGGCCGAGGCGAGCCCGACGACGAGCTCCTCGTCGACGTCGGTGAACACCTCGCCGGTGCGCTTGTCGGTCAGGTAGAGGTTGCCGAACACCTGGTCGCGCACGCGGATCGGCACGCCGAGGAACGACCGCATCGGCGGGTGGTTGGGCGGGAAGCCGTAGCTGTCGGGGTGCTCGCTGAGGTCCGGCAGGCGCAGCGGCTTCGCATCGACGATCAGGAGGCCGAGGATGCCGTGCCCCTCGGGCAGGCGGCCGATCTGGCGACGGCCCTCCTCGTCGATGCCGACGGTGATGAACTGCGCCAGGCGCGAGCCGGCGTCGTCGAGCACCCCCAGGGCGCCATAGCGAGCGTCGACCAGCTCGACGGCGGCCTCGATGATGCGGTTGAGCATCGCCGGGAGGTCGAGATCGGTCCCGATGGTGAGCACGGCGTCGAGCAGTCGCCGCATCGCTCGGGGTCCGGCGGCGTCCACGGCTCGACTCTAGGAGGCCAGCCGCGCCATGCCGGCGCGCGGGAAAGGGACGAACGGCCCTGCGCGCAGCGTCGTTCCGTCGGCGACGATGGTCAGGTGCACTCGACAACGGCGCGACTGGCTGTCATCGGCCTCGTCGGGGCCCTGCTCTCAGCGTGCGGCGGCGGCTCCGAGGACGACGACCCGGCCGCGCGGGGCGCCGCCCTGTTCCGGGGCGAGGCCACCTGCGCGGTCTGCCACGGCCGCGACCTGCAGGGGACGCCGATGGGACCGAGCTTCCTCGACCAGATCTACGCGCCCGACCACCATCCGGACGCCGCCTTCCTCGCGGCGGTCCGCAACGGGGTGCAGCCCCACCACTGGGCGTTCGGCCCCATGCCCGCGCTCCCCCACGTCGACGCCGACGACGTCGACGACATCATCGCCTTCGTGCGCCGCGAGCAGCGGGCCGCCGGCATCGACTGAAGGAGGCACCATGCTCAGGATCCGAACCAAGAGCGGCACCGAGATCACGATCCCGCTCGACGACCTCGAGAGCATCACCGAGCTCGAGCGCGGGTCCGGCACGGAGCGCCCGATCCCGCCGCATCCGTTCCTCCACCGCGAGGGCACGGTGCGCTGCGCGGCGTGCTGGCAGGACCGGTTGCACCCGTCCCACGCCGCATGAACCCGGCGGCGGTCGCCGCGGTGGCAAGAATGGGCGCATGACCGTCCGCGTCTTCCTGCTCGACGACCACGAGATCGTGCGACGCGGCCTGCGTGAGCTGCTGGAGGCAGAGGAGGACGTCGAGGTCGCCGGCGAGGCCGGCACCGCCGAGGAGGCGCTGGCCCGCATCCCGGCCACCCGGCCCGATGTGGCCGTTCTCGACGTGCGCCTGCCGGACGGCAGCGGCATCGAGGTGTGCCGGGAGATCCGGTCGCGCCACCCCGAGATCTCGTGCCTGATGCTCACGTCCTTCGCCGACGACGAGGCGCTCTTCAGCGCCATCATGGCCGGGGCGTCGGGCTTCGTCCTGAAGCAGGTCCGGGGCGCCGAGCTGGTCGAGGGCGTCAAGCGGGTGGCGCAGGGCGAGTCGCTGCTCGACCCGGCCACCACGGCCCGGGTGCTGGAGCGCATCCGCGCTCGCCCGGAGGACGACGAGCTGGCCGGCCTCACCGCCCAGGAGCGCGTGCTGCTCGGGCACATCGCCGAGGGCCTCACCAACCGCCAGATCGGCGAGGCCATGCACCTGGCCGAGAAGACGATCAAGAACTACGTGTCGAACCTGCTGGCCAAGCTGGGCATGAGCAGGCGCACGGAGGCGGCCGTGTACGCGGCGCGGATCGCCGAGCGCCGCCACCTCGACGCCACCGACTGAGCCGAAGAGCCGATGGGCCGCCGATTTGGGGACCACCGGCCCTGACCGAGTCGCCTCGACCGGTCGACCATCGGGTCATGACCTACGTCCGGCTGCGGCCCTCGTCTCTCGACACCGGCGACCTCGGCTCGCTGCGATCGTCGATCCTCCGTCACCTTGCCGGCGTCGTGCGGACCGTCGGCGTCGACGAGCACGAGCTCGGTTGCTCGCTGGGCGGCGACGTCAACGATCTCCACGTGGTCCTGACCGGGCCGCCGCTGCTGCGCGGTCTGCGCCAGGCGCTCGGCGTCCGGGTGCTCGATGCGGTCCGCGAGGACGGGCGCACCTTCGGCTCGGTCGACGTCGATGTGCTCACCGAGGACGAGGACGTCTGAGCGCCGATTGGGGACCTTCGACCCTGCCAGGCGCGCGTCGGGTCCCGCCACCATGATCGGCGTGGAGATCGATCGGAACGGACTCGAGGTCCTTGACCGGGACGAGTGCCTGCGCCTCCTGGCCCAGGCCACCCTCGGTCGCGTGGGGGTGACGATCGGCGCGCTGCCCTGCGTGGTCCCGGTGAACTACCGGATCGTGGGTGACGAGGTCGTGATCCGGACCGGTGCCGGCACCAAGCTCGATGCCGCCACCAAGAACGC
>DASUCO010000138.1:0-12530 GCA_036275955.1 Acidimicrobiales bacterium | reverse complement strand
CATCGACACCACGCTCCACGGGCAACGCCTGTCGGGACGGGGGAGCGTGCTGCCCGAGGTGGGCCGCAGCGACGTGGTCACCGGTGCCATGGTCGAGCTCGACGGCCGGGCGTGGCTGGTGAGCGACGACGCGCTGTGGCCGTGGTCGAGCGTCGGCTACGGCGAGCCCCGCCGCATCCCCGACCGCGTGTCGCTGCTCACGCCGCCGGCCGTGCTCGAGGTCTTCTGGCGCGGCTATGCACCGTCCGTGCACCCGAGCGCCGCATGATCACCGTCGAGACCGGCGGCCACTGGCCCGATCACGTCCGCCGCATCCTCGACGGGCTGCCGCTGTGGTTCGGCATGCCGGAGTCGAACGAGGAGTACGTCGAGAAGGCGAGCACGCTCACGAACGTCGTCGCTCTCGACGGGGACGAGGTCGTCGGCATCTGCCTTCTGGTGCGCCACAACCCGCAGTCGGCCGAGATCGACCTGATCGCCGTGCCCGAGGACCGCCACCGGCAGGGGATCGGCCGCCGCATCCTCGAGCACGTGGAGCGCGAGCTCTCGGCCGACGGCGTTCGCATCCTCCACGTGAAGACCTACGGGCCGAGCGGCTCCTCCGCCGAGTACGAGCGCACGCGCGAGTTCTACGAGGGCACGGGGTTCATCCCGCTGGAGGAGCGCACCGACATCTGGGGGCCGCAGAACCCGTGCCTCATCCTGGCGAAGCCGCTCGGCTGACCGACCGATAGCGTCGGCGGGTGACGACCATCCTCGGTGACGCACTTCGTCTCGCCCAGCTCGCCGATCCGGCATCGATCCCCGACATCGTGCTGCGGGTCGCCGGCGACATCGGCGCCACCGACGTGGTCGTGTACCTCGTCGACTTCGCCCAGACGACGCTCGAGCCGCTACCCGACCGCACCACCCACGCCGACCTCCCCACGAGCGAGGTGGTCGCCACGACGCTCGCCGGACGTGCGTTCACCGATCAGGCGCCCCAGGTCGTCGAACGGGCTGGAGGGTGGCGGGTGTTCGTCCCCATCGTCGAGGGCTCGGACCGCACCGGCGTCCTCGCCGTCACCGTCCCCGAGGCGAACGACGGCATCCTCCACCGGTGCGAGGAGCTCGGGCTGTTCGTCGGCTATCTGATCGCGGTGCACGCCCGGTCGACCGACCTCTACAACCTGCACCGTCGCCGGCGTTCGCTGTCTGTTGCAGCCAGCATGCAGTGGGACCTGCTCCCGCCGCTGGTGCTCAAGACCGAGCGCCTGTCGGTGGCCGGCCTCGTGGAGCCTGCGTACGACGTCGGTGGCGACTGCTTCGACTACGCGCTCAACGGCCAGGTGTTCGAGCTCGGGGTGTTCGACCCGCTCGGTCACGGCGTCAGCTCCGCGCTCATCGCCGCCCTGTGCGTCGGCTCCTACCGGCACGACCGCCGCGAGGGGCAGAGCCTGGAGCAGATGCACGGCAACCTCGACGAGGCCATGAGCGTGCACTTCCCGCATGCGTTCACGACCGGACAGCTGGTCCGCATCGACGTCGAGTCCGGCGTCATGACCTGGACCTGCGCCGGACACCCGCCGCCGCTGCTGGTCCGCGGCGGAAAGGTCATCGGCGAGCTCGAGTACGCGCCGGCACTCCCGTTCGGTCTCGGTGCGCTGACCGGCCTGCCGGCGACCGTCGAGACCGTCTCGCTGCAACCGGGCGACAGCGTGCTCTTCTACACCGACGGCGTGACGGAGGCCCACGTGCCCGGCGGCGAGCAGTTCGGCGCCGAGCGGTTGGCCGACCTCGCGGGCCAGCACGCGTCCGACGAGCTCGAGCCGGAGGAGCTCGTCCGCCGACTCGTGCGCGCCGTGCTCGAGCACCAGGACGACCTGCTGAGCGACGACGCCACCATGGTCCTCTTCAAGTGGCACGGCCCCGGCCACTGACCCTGCGCGAGCCTGGTGGGATGAACGACTCGGAGCTCTCGAACACCGCGGATCGGCTCTTCCAGGCGTTCGTCGACCACGACGCCGACACGCTGCGCGAGCTGTGCGTCGAGGACGCGCGGTTCTGGTCGTCGTCGCGCGGCACGGAGTCGTCGCTCGAAGAGGTGATCGCGTCGCTGCCGGCCATGCGCGAGCGCATCGGCAAGCACCGCTACGAGGACGTCCGGCGACTGGTGGCGCCGGACGGCTTCGTCGAGCAGCACGCCGTGCGCTCCACGCTCCCGAACGGGAAGCCGCTCGACCTCGAGGTGTGCGTCGTCGTGCGCACGGACGAGGACGGTCGGATCGTGCGCCTGGACGAGTACGGGGCCTGAGCTACGCCGACGCCGGCAGCAGGCTGGCCACCGGCACGGCGTCGGTGGCCTGCGCCTCCTCGACGAACCGGCACAGCGCGTTGGCCAGGATCACCTGACGCACCGAGCGCGCCTCGATGTCGAGCAGTGCGGGGCTGAACACCAGCACGGCCAGCGCCTGCGCGCGCGAGATGGCGACGTTCAGCCGGTTGAGCGACAGCAGGAAGTCGAGCCCGCGCGGCAGGTCGTCGGGTGACGAGGTCGCCATCGTGAAGATCACGACGGGTGCCTCCTGGCCCTGGAACTTGTCGACGGTGCCGACCCGCGCACCCTCCGGGAGCGCCTCCAGCAGGCGCGCCACGTGCGCGTTGTACGGGGCCACGACGAGGATGTCCTCGAGCGCGAGCGGGCGGGTGACGCCGTGGCGGTCGGTGAAGTCGCGTCCCACCAGCGCGTCGATGCCGCGCGCCACCTCCTCGATCTCCTCAGCGGACGTGACGCGGTTGTCGATGTGGGGGACCGGCGCCCACCGCAGCCCGGTGCCAGCGACCCAGGGGCCGTCACCGACGAGCTGGACGGCGCACGACGGCTCGGCGTGCAGGCGGCCCTCGTAGAACGACGACGACACGAACTCGCACACGTCGGGGTGCATGCGCCACGACGTGGCGAGGAACAGGCCGCGGTCGGCCGGCACGGTGGCGTGCTCGCCCAGCAGGTGCTCGAGGGCCGACACCTCGGCGCCCTCGGGATGGGTTCCCTTGGCCGGCTGCGACAGCTGCTGCGGGTCGCCGAGCAGGATCATGCTCTCGGTCGCCTCGCCGACGGCCACGACGTTGGCCAGCGACAGCTGTCCGGCCTCGTCGACCACGAGCACGTCGACGGCCCCCGCCAGGTCGGCGCGCGCCCACAGCCACTGGGTGCCGCCCACCACCTGGGCGTCGCCCTCGGCCAGCGCCCGCACCACCTCGGCGTTGTCGTTGGTGCACGTGATCGCGTCGTGGGTGCAGGCATCGTCCTCGCCCGCCTTCTGCAGGATGCCCACGTGCTGGCCGCGCTCGGTGGCGGCGTCGGCGATCTCGCACAGCAGGTTGCCGATCGCCTTGTGGCTGAGCGCGGTGACGCCGACCTTCTTCCCGGCTGCCACGAGGTCGAGGATCATGCGGGCGCCGGCGTACGTCTTGCCCGAGCCGGGCGGGCCCTGCACCGGCAGCACCGTGTCGTCGAGCGTGAGCACCGACGCACCGTCCCAGCGCGGTGGGCGGCGCAGCAGCAGCTCGCGCACGGCCCGGTAGGGGCCGGGGCCGTCGATGCCGTGCTCGGCCACCCACTCGCCGACGCGCTGCATGGCCTTGCGCAGCACGGTGTCGTTGAACGGCGGCTCCGGTATCAGCGCCGTCGGGTGCGGCACGTCGCTGCTCTCGGCCCGCGACAGGTGCACGACGCCGGCGGCGGAGTCGATGTGCACGATCTGGCCCGTCGGCTTCGTCGTCCGCGGATCGACCGGGCGGTGGCCCTCGCGGAGCTTGTGCTCCTGCTCGGGCGGGAACCGGTACTCGTGGACGAGCGACTTCTTCTCCCGTCCGACGACGCCGACGTAGGTGAGCCCGCCGATGGAGTCGGTGTCGTCGAGCAGGTCTTCGTCGCCCATCGAGATGCGGTTGAAGTGCGCCCACCACTCGGGCTTCGCCTCCCGCCGGTGCCAGCTGAGCAGCTGCGCCAGGAGCCACGTGGCCTGCTCCTCGTCGGTGCGGCGCTCGGGATCGCGCGGGATGCCGTCGGTGAGGCGCTCGGCCAGCGCCGCCACCTCCTCCTCGAAGTCGGTCTGCGCCTCGCTCGCCTCGCCCGACTTCAGCGCCGGGCGATCGACGGCGCCCGCCTCGATGCGGCGCGCCTCGAGCCACTCGCGCAGGTGCCACGTCGACTCGCAGTCGACGCGGTTGTACTCGGCGATCTCGTCGAGGATGCGCTGCTCGCGCGTGTCGAGGTACTCCTCGTACGCCACGATGCTGGAGCCGGCGTCGGTGATCTCCTCGTCGCGCGCCTGGCCGTAGAGGTGCTCCACCTTCTTCAGCGAGTACGACTCCTCGGAGATGCGCACGCCCTGGCGGATGACGCGGAAGAGGTCGACGAAGATCTCGGCGCGCAGCAGGCTGTCCACGTCCTCCTCGCGGGTGCCGTGCTGGCCCATCAGCCGCTTCATGGCGTTCGGCTCGTAGGCGGCGTAGTGGTACACGTGCAGGTCGGGCCAGACCGCGAGCCGGTCGACGAGGAAGTCGACCAGCGCCTCGAACGACGCCTTCTCCTCGTCGGGGGAGTGGGCCCAGAACGGCGTGAACACCGGCTCACCGGTGTCGACGGTGACGATGCCCAGCAGGTACTCGAGCCCGTGCTCGGCCGCGAACGGGTCGCCCTCGATGTCGAAGAACACGTCGCCCGGCGACGGCGTGGGCAGCAGCGACAGGCCGCGGCCGGCGTCGGCCGGGAGCAGCTCGTACGCGGGGACGCCGGTGGCGCGCTGCTGCAGCTGCAGACGGGCCTGCGCGTGCAGGCGCTCCTTGGTGGCGTCGCTCATCTTCAGGTCGTCGAGGCGAGCGGGGTCGCTCCACGCCAGCTCGGTGAGCGTGCCGATGCCGACGGTGCGCAGCTTGGCCGCCTGGTCGCGTCGGAGGCCGGCGACGAGCGACAGGTGGTCGTCGGCCCGACGCACGCTGACGCACTCGTCCTGCCAGCGGCAGATGCCGCAGTGACCGCACGGGTTCGGGTACGTGTCCCGGCCCTCGCCCTCGACGGCGGCCAACAGGTCGGCGCGCACGCGGCGCTGGTAGGCGGCAGCGTCGGCCAGGCGGATGGTGTGTCGCTCGTCGTCACCGGTCACGACGTGCACGTGCTCGGGGGCGACGCCCTGGATGGACTCGACAGCACGTGCGTACTCGCACAGCTGCAGCACGGCGGCCGCCTTGACGCGCCGCGCCAGCTTGGTGTCGACCGGCTCGTACGACCAGGGACCGAGATCGCTGGGCAGGTCGACCTTCTCGAGGAAGTCGGCGTGCCCGCGCCAGCGGCCGTCGAAGAACGTCGCCTGGTACACGACGTCGACGCCGGCGGCCATGGCGGCGCGCGTCTCGCGGGCCGCGGCCTCCAGGTCGGCGAGGCCCTTGCCGGCGTCGATCACCGCCAGCGTCCTGCCCTCGGCCTCGACCTTGGCGAGGTAGAGCGCCTCGTGCTCGAGCCCCCGCTTGGACAGCACGTCCAGCTCGGGGTCCACCCGCTCGGGGCGGACCCGCAGGCCACGGGCGGCCGCCAGCTCGAGCTGGGTGAGGTGCTCGCACGAGAGGTGGCCCACCAGATCGGTGGGGCTGAGCACGAGGCGGCCGTCGAGGACTTGCACCCTGCCGACGGTACCGACGGGGTGTGACAGCAGCGGGGCACCGGATATCCACAGAAGGCCCCAGAACTACACGCGTGTAATTGTCACACCCCCTCAGGAGGATGCCTCCATGGAACGGGTGGAGAGCAGGACGGAGAGCAGGGCGGAGAGCAGGGCCGAGCGGGACGCACGGCTCCGGAAGGTGATGGCGGCGATGGCCGCGGGCGACAGAGCGGCCACGTTCGACCTCTACGCCGAGTTCGGCGGCCCGATCCGGGCCACCGTGCGGCGGCTGCTGCGGCGGCTGGGGGTGGACGGGGCGCCGGCGGAGGACCTCGACGGGCTCGTGATCGACGCCTGCCTCGAGCTGCAGAGCTGCGCCGAGGCGTGGGATCCCGACGGTGGCGCGCTGCCCTGGGTGTGGGCCGAGCGCCGGCTGCTGGCGGTCGTCTCGCGCTGGGTGGGCCAGCACGCCGACACGCTGGAGGACCGCGGCGAGGTCATCGAGCGCATGGTGGCCACCGGCGCCGGCGCGTCGAGCGAGCCGACCGCGGTCGAGGTGCTGGCGCGCTTGGAGGACCCCACGTGTGTGCTGCTGCGGGAGGCGCTCGAGGCGGTCGCCACCGCACGCGATCGCCTCATCATCCTCGAGGTCGGTCTCCAGCGCAGCCTCGGTGACGCGTCGCCGGCGGTGACGATCGGCCCCCACGTCGGCCTGCGGCCGGATGCGGTGCGCCAGGTGCTGCGCCGGGTGCGCCAGCGCCTCTCCGCGCTCGCCCAGAACGAACCGCGCTTCGCCCCGATCATCGACCTCGAGCTGCTGGCAACCGCCTGAGCATCCGCGACCGCGGCGTACCCCGTTCCTACGCTGGGCGAGCGGAGAGGGGAGGTCCCGATGGGTGACGACCCGGCGAGCGCGGACGTCGATGACGTGGCGCGCCTGTGGGCTCGAGTCGCGGAGACCGATGGCCTCGAACGGGCCTCGGTCCTCGACGAGCTGGGCGGCGTGCTGCTCGAGGCCGACCGCGAGGCGGAGGCGGTGGCCGTCGTCGAATCGGCCAAGGACGTCTACGTCGCCGCCGGTGACGCGGCCGAGGTCGCCCGCTGCGACCGCAACCTCGGGCTGCTGCTCATGGGCCTCGATCGCAACGAGGAGGCGCTGACGCACTACGTCGAGGCGTGCGCCGTCTACGACTCGCTCGTGATGATCGCCGACGCCGCCGGCTGCAGACAGGCGATGGCCGAGCTGCACGCCACGATGGAGCACTGGCGCGAGGCGCTCGACCTGTTCGACCGGGCGGCGGGCGCCTTCGCCGAGGTCGGCGACCTGGTCCGGGCCGCCTGGTGCCGGTTCGACGCGTCGGCGCTGCTGCTCGAGCAGGGCGACGTCGACGCCGCCGCCGTGGCGATGGACGACGCCCGGCGCCTGTTCCGCGAGGAGCGCGCGTACCTGTTCGTGGCCCGCGTCGACAGCCTGCGGGCCGAGGTGGCACGGCGCGAGGGCCGCTTCGCCGACGCTCTGTCGCTGCTGGCGAGCGCCCGGGCCGTGTTCGAGTCCTCCGGCTCCGACGGCGAGGTCGACCGCTGCGACGACAGCCTGGCCGAGGTGCTCATCGACGCCGGCCGGTCGGCCGAGGCCATCGCCAGGCTGGAGGCGACCCGCGCCGAGCGACGCTCGATGGGCAACGCCGTCGGCGCCGCCTGGTGCGACCTGTACCTGAGCCGCGCCTACGCCGAGGTCGGTCGCGACGACGACGCCGACGTCAGCCGCCACACGGCTCGCGCCGTGTTCGACGCCGCCGGCTTCGACGACGTGCTCGAACGAGCGGAGCTCGCCACCTCCTAACCTCGGCGGTACATGGCGGGCCGACGGCTGGGGGCTGTCTTCGCGGCGCTGGGCCTCGTGCTCGGCGCGCTGGCGATCGTCGCGTCGCGCCCGGCCACGGCGGCCACGCCGGTCGAGGGCGACGTGCTGTCCTTCGGCGACGCCATGGCCGCGGTCGGGCGGTCCGGCGAGGACGCCGTCGACGTCGCCGCCACCCGGACCGGACTCGGCTGGTGGGCGGTCGATCCCGTCGGCGTCGTGACGGCGGGCGGCGACGCCGTGCACCGCGGTGACCTGCGCGACACCAACCTCAACGCGCCGATCGTGTCGATCGCCGCCACCCGCACCGGGGCCGGCTACTGGCTGGCCGCGGCCGACGGCGGCGTGTTCGCCTTCGGCGACGCCGGCTTCTTCGGCTCGGCCGGCGCCACGCCGCTGAACCGCCCGGTGGTCGCCATGGCAGCGACGCCATCGGGCACCGGGTACTGGCTGGTGGCGTCGGACGGTGGCGTCTTCACCTACGGCGACGCCCGCTTCGCGGGCTCGACCGGTGCCCTCGCACTGAACGAACCGATCGTCGCGGTGGCACCCACCCGCAGCGGTGCCGGCTACTGGCTGGTGGCGGCCGACGGTGGCGTGTTCTCCTTCGGCGCCCCGTTCGGGGGGTCGGCCGTGGGCCGGCTGGGGTCGACGGTCACCGACGCCGCCGCGTCGGCCACCGGTGGCTACTGGGTGCTGGCCGCCGACGGCACGGTCGTCGCCCTGGGAGGGGCACGTCACGTCGGTGACGCCGCCGGGCTGGTGCGCGACGGCACCGCCGTCGGGCTCGTGCCGACGGCGACCGGCCTCGGCTACCGCTTCGCCGTCGGTCGCGTGCGCGACGTCGTCACCGTCTGGCAGCCCGGCGGCCTGCGCGACGACAGCCAGAGCTGGGCCGAGGGCGTGGCCCGCGCCGCCGGCGCCCGCTCGCTCCTGCGCCACCGCGCCAACCTCGATCTCGACGCCGGCAACGGGTGGCGCATCCCGCTGTCGCTGTCGACGTACGAGCCCGGCGCCGCCGTCCCGCTGATCGGACCGTCGGCGGCGGCGGCGCTCGCTCGGCACGAGGTCGTGCTCGGGCGCGAGTCGGCGCGGCTGCGCCACGCCGTCGTCGGGTCGACGCTGCCACTCGTGGGTGTCGACGGGATCGTGCGCACGCGCCGCGTCGGCGCCATCGTCGCCGACCGCCGGCTGGGCTGGGCCGAGGTGGCGCTGGCCACCGCCGACGCCGCGTCGATGGGCGTGAACCGCCCGTTCGCGGTGGAGCTCTGGGGCGCGCCGCGGGCCGACCTCGAGCGCGCCCTCGGCGCCGCGCCGCCGTCCCGTCACGTGCTCGGCGTCGATCCCTCCTGGTCGCCGCCAGATCCCGACGCCACGCTCGCCAACGTGCAGCTGAAGCGGCTCACGGGGGAGGTCGCGTACCGGCACGGGAGCGGCGACTCGGTCACGCTCGATCCCACGTGGGTGCGCAACAACATCGTCAGCGAGCGCGTCCCCGGCCTCGGCCGCGTCACCTGTGGGCGGGCGGCCATGCCGGCGCTGCGCGGCGCGCTCACCGAGGTGGTGCGGGCCGGGCTGTCCGGCGGCCTCGGCACCTATGGCGGCTGCTACAACGCCCGCCTCATCCGCGGCGGTGACAGCGGCGGCTTCCTCTCCCGACACTCCTACGGCATCGCCATCGACGTGAACACGTCCCGCAACAGCTTCGGCGGGCGCGTGTCGATGGACCCGCGCATCGTCGACATCTTCCGGCGGTGGGGCTTCGCGTGGGGTGGCACGTGGGTGCGGCCCGACGGCATGCACTTCGAGTACGCGCCCGGTTAGCCAGCGATCTCCAGGCGGAGGAGCGTGGCCGCCGTCTTCGGGTCGACGGGTCCGTCGGGCAGGCCGTGCCGCTGGCGCAGGGCGTGCAGCCGGCGCGGGCCGACGGTGAACAGCTCCGCCGCCGCGGCCGCGTCGCGGTCGAGCGCCGGCTGCATGTAGTCGGGCAGCTCCGAGTCGGCGATGGCGCGCCACAGCGTCGTCACCAGGGCCGCGTCGCGACCGCACAGGAAGTCGTCGAGCAGCGGGCGCAGCTCGGCGCGCAGCGGCGTGGTGTGCGTGTGCGGCGGCGACGGACCGGAGATCCGACCGGGGATGCGCTCGGCCAGCCCGCCGGCCTCGGCCGCCCACAGCAGCCGCAGGAGCGCGACGAAGCCGGTCTTGGTGCGCTTGGCGGTGTGCGAGTACGCGCCCTTCTCCAGGTGGGGGAAGCACCCGTGGTCGGCCACGTCGGAGGTGATGTCGAACGTCGTGCCCTTGGGCCCGTCCGTCACGCGCACGTAGAGGTTCGGGTCCTGCGCGGTGTGGGACCCGTTGAAGCGCGGGCGCAGCAGCACGATCAGGTCGGCCTCGCGCGCGAACGCGTCCTCCTCGTCGACGCACTCCTCCCAGCGCACGCTGCGCACCAGATCGAGGCGCGACCGGGAGCGCCGGCGTCCCGTCATGGTCGACGTGCGGGCGTGCTCGCCCAACCGGCGGCGGATGTTGCCGGCCTTGCCGACGTAGAGGAGCCCGCCCCGCTCGCCGAGGAAGAAGTAGACACCGGGTGTGGTCGGAGCCGCTGCTGCGGCCTCGGCGAGGACGCTCAGCTGATGGCCTGCTCGGTCACGTCGGCCAGACCGGCGGTCAGGAACGCGACCAGCCCGGCGGCATCGGCGGGGGAGAGGTGGAACGTCTCCACGCACGTGTCGTCCCGCCAGAGGCTGAGGTTGATGAACCCGCGCTCGAGGTGCCACGTGCAGCGGAGGCCGATGCCCCGCTCGTCCATCGCCAGGATCCGTCCGACGGGCAGGTGCCGGACCTCCGCCTCCATCACGCCATCTTCGCACTGTCGATGTCCGCCCGAACAGGGGTGACTCCTACGCTGACCCGGGTGGCGTCCCCCGATCTCGCACTCGGATCGTTCTCGGCCGACGGCCCGTGGGTGGTGCAGCTCGACCAGCTCACGTGGCGACGTGGCCTCGACGGCGTCCGGCGCGCCTCGCAGGCCGAGGTCCCGCGGCTGACCCGACCGAGTCGGCTGCCACCGGGCGGGCGCGTGCTGCGCACCGGTTGGACGCTGGGCCTCGCCCTCGGCGGCTGGGCGCTGCACGAGCGCCGGACGCATCGCGGCCAACCCGCGTCGCGGGCCGGGCTGTCGCGGCGGCTGCGACGGGCCTTCGAGCGCCTCGGCCCGACGTACATCAAGCTGGGCCAGATCGTGTCGTCGGGCGAGGGGATCTTCCCCGAGGAGCTGGTCGCCGAGTTCCGGCAGCTGCGCGACCGGGTGCCGGCCGAGCCGTTCGATCGCGTCCGGGCGATCATCGAGGAGGACCTCGGCCGCCCGCTGGAGGCCGTGTTCGCCGACGTGTCGCGCGAGCCCCTCGCGGCGGCGTCGATCGCCCAGGTCCACGCGGCGACGCTGCTCGACGGCACGCCGGTCGTGGTCAAGGTCCAGCGTCCGACGGTCGCCGGTCTCGTGCGCCGCGACCTGGCCGCCATGAGCTGGATCGCGCCGCACCTGGTCGGCCGCATCCCGGTCGCGTCGCTGGCCAACCCGCCCGCGCTCGTCGAGCTGTTCGCGGAGACGATCGTGGAGGAGCTCGACTTCCGCCTGGAGGCCGACAACATGCTCGACGTCGCCGCCGTGCTGGCCGAGACCGACCACCGTGCGGTGATCGTGCCCCGCCCCCACCCCGAGCTCGTGACTCGGCGGGTCCTGGTCATGGAGCGACTCGCCGGGTTCGCGTTCGACGACGTGGCCGGCATGCGAGGCGCCGGCGTCGACCTGGCCGCCGTCGTGCGCGCGTGCATGGTCCTCCTCATGGAGGGCTGCATGCTCCATGGCGTCTTCCACGGCGACCTGCACGGCGGCAACCTCTTCGTGCGCGAGGACGGCTCGGTGGCGCTGCTCGACTACGGCATCACCGGTCGTCTCGACGAGCGCCGTCGACTCGCGTTCCTGCGGCTGATGATCGGAGCGACGAGCAACGACGTGAAGGCGCAGCTCGGCGCACTCGTCGACCTCGGCGCCCTGCCGGACGGGGTCGACCTCGACGAGCTCATCGTCGACCTGGGCCTCGACGGGCCGGTGAAGGACCCGACGAAGATGACGGCGGACGAGATCACCGCCGACCTGCAGGCGATCGTGAAGAAGCTGCTGGCGTACGGGGCCAAGATGCCCAAGGAGCTCATGCTCTTCGTGAAGGATCTGCTCTTCATCGACGCCGCGCTCACGACGCTGGCGCCCGAGGTCGACCTGTTCGCCGAGATCGGGTGGATCGCCGGCCACTTCGCCAGCCGCCACGGCGAGCGCATCGCGGCGGACATCGGCGTCGACATCCGCGGCATGACGCCCGACCTCGACGGCATGCGCGCCGCGATCGGCATCGAGGAGCCCATCGACCGGCTCACCCACGCCGACCTCCAGAAGCGCCGGCAGCTCATCCGCAAGCGGTTCGAGGAGAAGCGCGCCGGCCGCTGACGCCTGCGTCCCGGTCAGCCGACCGGGCAGCGATCGAACAGCGCGTGCGCGAGGGTGGCGGGCTCGTCGAGGGGCGGACCACCGGCGTCGAGCATCGCCTGGGCGCCTTCCTCGGAGCTCGCCGCGGCCTCCAGCTTCTCGATCGAGCCGTCCAGCGCGGCGACCAGCGCGTCGTGGTCGTCGGCGAGATCCGACGGCGGGTCGAGCTCGGCGACGCCGTCGCGCCAGCGCTGCATCGCGGCGCCGAGGTCGGCACCGAGCTGCTGGGCCTGCTCGAGGGTCGGTTCGCCCTCGAAGTCCGGGAACGCCGCCTCGATGTCTCCCTTGGTCCGGTCGCACAGCTCGTTGCCGGCGCTGGTGTAGCTCGTCGCGTCGGCCTCGGTGTCGACGGCGGTCGTCGCGGTCTCGGCGGCGTCGTCATCGTCGTCGCCGCACGCGGCGAGCGTCAGGGCGACGAGCGCGGCGCCGGCGAGAGCGATGCGGTACGTGGTGCGGTCCATCTGTGCCTCCTCATCGGGTCTCG
>DASUCO010000137.1:0-2767 GCA_036275955.1 Acidimicrobiales bacterium | reverse complement strand
CCTAGCGACAAGCGCGTACTTGCCCACCCCCTCTGGCATCCTGAGGGGGTGGAGCCGGGGCCTTCCTCCTTCGACGCGGACCAGCGCGACGAGCACGCGCTCGACGACGACAAGCCGAAGGAGGCGTGCGGCGTCTTCGGCGTCTACGCCCCCGGGCAGGCGGTCGCCCACCTGACCTACCTCGGCATGTACGCCTTGCAGCACCGGGGCCAGGAGTCGGCCGGCATGGCGGTGAGCGACGGCGCGTCGCTCATGGTCGACAAGGACATGGGCCTGGTGTCCAACGTGTTCAACGACCGCCGCCTGGCGTCGCTGGCGGGGCACATCGCGATCGGTCACACGCGGTACTCGACGACCGGCTCGAGCACGTGGCAGAACGCGCAGCCCGTCTACCGAGGCGTGGGCGACTCGCAGTTCGCGCTCGCCCACAACGGCAACCTGACCAACACCGAGCTGCTGGCCGAGGACGCCGGCATGCTGCCCGGGACCGTCGCCAGCGACAGCGACCTGGTGGCCGAGCTGCTCGCCACCGCGATCGTCAAGGCCGAGGGCGAGCGCAGCGACGGCCGTGACCTCGAGCACGCGCTGGTCCAGGTGCTGCCGTCGCTCGAGGGTGCGTTCAGCTTCGTGCTCGTCGACGAGGGCCACCTCTACGGCGTGCGCGATCCGAACGGCTTCCGGCCGCTGTGCCTGGGCAAGCACGAGGGCGGCTGGGTCCTGGCGTCGGAGACGCCAGCGCTCGACATCGCCGGCGCCCACTTCGTCCGCGAGCTGGACCCGGGCGAGATGGTGATCATCGACGCCAACGGCGTGCGCAGCCTGCACCCGTTCCCCGAGGACCGCATCGATCCGCGGCTGTGCCTGTTCGAGTTCGTGTACTTCGCCCGGCCCGACAGCAAGCTGTACGGCCGCAGCGTGCACGCCGCCCGCGGGCGCATGGGCGAGCTGCTGGCCGACCAGGCGCCGCTGCCCGCGCCGCTCCCCGGCAACGAGCTGGCGCCGGCCATGGTCATGCCGGTGCCCGAGTCGGGCGTGCCGGCGGCGCAGGGCTTCGCCAAGGCATCGGGGATCCCGTACGGCGACGGCGTGGTCAAGAACCGCTACATCGGGCGCACCTTCATCGCGCCGAGCCAGGAGCTGCGAGCTCGAGCGGTGCGCATGAAGTACAACCCGCTGCGCGAGAACCTCCTCGGCAAGCGCGTCGTGGTCGTCGACGACTCGATCGTGCGCGGCACCACGCAGAAGGCGCTCGTGCAGATGCTGCGGGAGAGCGGCGTGGTCGAGGTGCACCTGCGGATCATGAGCCCGCCCAACCGGTGGCCGTGCTTCTTCGGCATGGACACGGGCACGAAGTCCGAGCTGCTGGCCGCGAACATGACGGTCGACGAGATCCGTGACTACCTCGGTGCCGACTCGCTGGCGTACATCTCGATCGACCGGCTGGTCGACGCCACCGGCGCCCGCAACGCCGGGTTCTGCGACGCGTGCCTCACCGGCGAGTACCCGGTGTACGTGCCGGTCGGCCTGCGCAAGCACGTGCTCGAGAAGAACGACATGCCGAGCGGCGACGCCGTCCAGATCTCGCTGACCGACTGATGGGCGAGACCTACGAGGCGGCCGGCGTCTCGATCAGCGCGGGCGAGGAGGCGGTCCAGCGCATCAAGGACCGCGTCCGGCAGACGTTCCGGCGCGAGGTCATCGGCGACATCGGCGGCTTCGGCGGCCTGTTCGCCATCGACAAGGACCGCGTGCTGGTGTCGTCGACCGACGGCGTCGGCACCAAGGGGATGATCGCCCACGCCACCGGCCGCTTCGACACGATCGGGCTCGACCTCGTCGCCATGTGCGTGGACGACATCGTGTGCCAGGGCGCCGAGCCGCTCTTCTTCCTCGACTACATCGCCGTGGGCCGGTTGGACCCCGACCACATCGAGCAGCTCGTGCACGGGGTGGCCGAGGGCTGCCTGCAGGCCGGTTGCGCCCTCATCGGCGGCGAGATGGCCGAGCACCCCGGCGCCATGGAGCCCGGCGAGTTCGACCTGGTCGGCTTCGCCGTGGGTGTCGTGGACCGCGATCGCATCATCACCGGCGCGCACCTGGCGCCGGGCGACGTGCTGATCGGCCTGCCCTCGCCCGGCCTGCGCTCGAACGGCTACTCGCTGGCCCGCCGCGTCCTGCTCGAGGTCGGGGAGCGCTCGCTCGACGCGCCGGCATGGGACGGCGCCCACACCACGCTGGCCGACGAGCTGCTGCGCCCGTCGGTCATCTACGCGCCGGCCATCCGCGAGGTGCTGCGCCACGTCGACGTGCACGCCATCGCCCACATCACGGGTGGCGGCATCCGGGGCAACCTGGCACGCGTGCTCACGCCCCACACCGACGCCGTCGTCCACCGGCGCAAGTGGGAGGTGCCGCGCATCTTCACCGAGATCCAGCACCTGGGGTCGGTCAGCGACGAAGAGATGGAGCGCGTCTTCAACCTCGGCATCGGCATGGTCCTCGCCGTCAACGCCATGGACGCCTACAAGGCGCTCGACGCGCTGCGGGCCGGCGGGCACCGCGCCGTGGAGATCGGCCAGGTCACCGACGGCGACGGCACCGTGAACGTGGTGCCCTGATGGCGACCGTCCTCGTCGTCGACGACGAGCCGGACATCCTCCTGATGCTGCGGATGAGCCTCGAGGACGAGGGCCACACCGTGGTCATGGCCGGCGACGGCGAGTCCGGGCTCCAGCGGCTGGCCGAGCACCACCCCGACCTCGTCCTG
>DASUCO010000136.1:0-14321 GCA_036275955.1 Acidimicrobiales bacterium | reverse complement strand
TGGAGAACCCGATCCGCGCCATCCGCGAGATCAGCCACGACATCACGTGCCGCAAGAAGGTGCGCTTGGCCAACGGTCGCGAGGCGAGCGCCCTCGACATCCAGAACGAGTACCTGACCCGGGCCATCCGCTACGCCGAGCAGAAGGGCCTCAGCCCGCTCGAGGAGCAGGCGCTCGGCATGTGGGAGCACTGCCTCACGGCGCTGGCCAAGGATCCGCTCAGCCTCAACCGCGAGGTCGACTGGGTCATCAAGTACCACCTCATCGAGGCGTACCGCGCGAAGCACGACCTCCCGCTCACGCATCCGAAGGTGGCGCTGATGGATCTGCAGTACCACGACGTCAACCGTGAGCGCGGCCTCTTCTACCGGATGCAGGAGCGGGGGATGGTCGACCGCGTCGTCACCGACGCCGAGATCGATCTCGCCGGCCCCGGTGGCCTGCAGCCGCCGCAGACGACGCGCGCTCGCCTGCGGGGTGAGTTCATCCGCAAGGCCAAGGAGCGCAAGCGCGACTACACCGTCGACTGGGTGCACCTGAAGCTGAACGACCAGGCGCAGCGCACCGTCCTCTGCAAGGACCCGTTCAAGGCGAAGGACGAACGGGTGGAGCGCCTCATCGCGTCGCTGTAGCCGCGTGCCCAGCTTCCGCAGCGGCACCGTCACCGAGATCCTCAGCGAGCGGCCCGGGCTGCAGCGCGTCCTGGTCGACGGCGAACGGGCGTACGTGCTGACGCAGCTGACCGGTGACGTCGCCGTCGGCGACGAGGTGGTGATGAACACCACAGCCGTCGAGCTCGGACTCGGCACCGGCGGCTGGCACGTGGTGCACTGGAACCTGCGGCGGCGCGAGCTCGACCAGCCCGGTCCCGGCCACATCATGAAGGTGCGCTACACGAGCCTGCAGGCCGACACCGGCGCGGACGAGTCGATCGGCGATGACGACGACCTCGAGGGCATGCCCGTCGTCGCCTGCGGTCTCCACAGCCAGGTGGCATGCGTCGTGGCCGCGCTGCGCCACGTCCGGCCCGACATCCGCATCGCGTACGTGATGACCGATGGCGCCGCGCTGCCGATGGCGATGAGCGACCTCGTGGTGTCGATGCGGCCGCTGCTGGCCACAACCATCACCGCCGGGCACGCGTTCGGTGGTGAGCACGAGGCGGTCAACGTGCCCGCCGCGCTGCTGACAGCCAAGCGCCACGCCGACGTCACCGTCGTCGGGATGGGGCCCGGCGTCGTTGGCACCGCGACCAAGCTCGGCTACAGCGCGCTGGAGGTCGGCGCCGTCATCGGCGCCACGTCGCTCCTCGGTGGTCGTCCCGTCGCCGCCCTGCGCTTCTCGCTGGCCGATCCGCGACTGCGACACCAGGGCGTCAGTCACCACACGACGACGGCGCTCAGCCTGGGCACCGCCGCCCGCGCCACCGTCGGCGTGCCCGACGGCCCGTTCGCCGCGCGCGTCCGCGCCGACCTCGACGCTGCCGGCCTGTCGGACCGTCACCGGCTGCTCACCGTCCCCGACCCGGGCATCCCGACCCTGCTCGACGCCGCCGGTCTGCGGGTGACGTCGATGGGTCGGGGACCGGATGAGGATCCGGGCTTCTACGCGGTCGCCGGTGCCGCCGGCACCGCGGCCGCCACACTGTTGACCGATGGCTGACCGGCTCGAGCGCCTGCTGAACCTCACCGCGGCGCTGCTCGAGGCCAGCGTCCCGCTCACCGCCGACGACATCCGCGAGCGCGTCCCCGGCTACCCGGCCGATGCCGGCGAGACGTTCCGGCGCGCGTTCGAGCGTGACAAGGAGTCGCTGCGGCACATGGGCATCCCGGTGCGCACCGAGGACCTGCCCAACGCCGACCCGCCCGTCCCCGGCTACCGCATCCGGCGCGAGGAGTACGCGCTGGCCGATCCCGGCCTGGAGCCCGACGAGCTCGCCGCGCTCAACCTGGCGGTGGCCACCGTGCAGGTCGACGGGCTGTCGAGCGGCGACGCCATCAACAAGCTGGGCGGTGCGTCCGAGACCGGGGACGGACCGGCGGTCGAGCTGCCGTCCATGCCCAACCTCGGTCCGCTGTTCGCCGCCGCCGCCGCCGGCGCCGTGGTCGAGTTCCGGCACAACGACAAGGACCGCGTCGTCGATCCCTACCGCTTGAGCTTCCAGCGCGGCCGCTGGTACCTCGACGGGCGCGACCACGCCACCCAGGAGCCCCGGTCGTACCGGCTCGATCGCATCGAGGGCAGCGTCACGGTCGGGCCGCCCAACGGGTTCGAGCGCAAGCCGCTGACCGGCCGGGGGATGCTGCCGCCGTGGGAGATGGGCGGGGAGACGCCCATGGCCGCGCTCGTGCGCGTCGACGCCGACCAGGCGCCGTTCGCGTGCGACACCGTCGGCCGCGAGCACGTGGCGACGATGCACGACGACGGCTCGGTCGACCTCCTGCTCACGGTGTCGAACCGCGACGCGTTCCGCTCGTTCGTCCTCGGGTTCCTCGACCACGCCGAGGTCCTGTCACCACCGGAGCTGCGCGACGACATCATCGCCTGGCTGCAGGGGATCCGCTGATGGCGCGCACGAGCGCCGACGACCGCCTGCGCCGCCTCCTGGCGATCGTGCCGTGGGTGGCCGCCAACGACGGTCCGAAGATCGCCGACGTGTGCGCCCGCTTCGGCGTCAGCCAGGCCGAGCTGCTGGCCGACGTCGACCTGCTGCAGTACTGCGGCGTCTATCCCTTCACCGCCGACGTGCTCATGGAGGTGCGCCTCGAAGAGGATCGCATCTGGATCCAGTACGCGGACTGGTTCAACCGCCCGCTGCGTCTCACCCCGGAAGAGGCCCTCACGCTGGTGGCATCCGGCCGTGCGCTCCTGGCCGTACCCGGCAACGACCCCGAGGGCCCGCTGGCACGCGGGTTGGCCAAGCTGGCCGACGCGCTCCAGGTCGACGCCGACGAGGCGATCGAGGTCCACCTCGGCAACGTCCCGGCCGGGATGTTGGACACGCTGCGCGGTGCCATCGCTGCGTCTCGCCAGGTCGAGCTCGACTACTACACCTACGGCCGCGACGCCCGCACCCGGCGCGTCATCGACCCGTGGGACGTCTACGCCGCCGAGGGCGAGTGGTACGTGCAGGCGTTCTGCCACGCAGCCCAGGCCGAGCGCCTGTTCCGGCTGGACCGGATCCGCTCGGTCTCGGTGCTCGATCGCACCTTCGACCCGCCAGCCACGTTGCCGCCCCGACGGGTGTTCTCGGCCGAGGAGGCGGATGCCCGCATCGTGCTCGACCTCGAGCCCTGGGCTCGGTGGGTGGCCGGCCAGTACCCGATGGAGGCCGTCGAGGAGCTGGGCGAGGGTCGTCTGCGCGTCACGATGAAGATCGCCGAGCAGGCGTGGTTGGAGCGCCTGCTGCTGCGGCTCGGCCCCGGAGCCACCGTGGTGGAGGGGGACACCTCGGTCGCACCGGCCGCCGCCGAGCGGGTGCTTCGGCGGTACACGGGTACCGTTGCCGCATCGTGACCGAGGTCGACGTCGACGCCCAACCGATCCCCGAGGATCCTGCGCCGGCCACCCCGGATGAGGAGCGGCACGGCGGCGTCCGCAACGTCGTGGAGTGGGTCGCCATCATCGTCGGCGCCCTGGCGGTGGCGCTCATCGTCAAGACGTTCCTGATCCAGGCCTTCTTCATCCCGTCGCTGTCGATGTATCCCACGCTCGACGAGGGCGACCGGGTCCTGGTCAACAAGCTCAGCTACAAGCTCCACGACGTGCACCGTGGCGACCTCGTCGTCTTCGAGCGCCCGAAGGGCCAGCCCGAGAGCGAGATCAAGGACCTGATCAAGCGCGTCATCGGCCTGCCCGGTGAGACGATCGAGGCACGCGAGGGCACCGTCTACATCGACGGCAAGGCGCTCGAGGAGTCGTACCTGGTCGACGGGATCACGACCGACAACCTGCCGCGCCAGGTGATCGCGAAGGGTCACGTGTTCGTGATGGGCGACAACCGCTCCGACTCCGCCGACAGCCGCGTGTTCGGCGCCATCGACGAGGACTCCATCGTCGGTCGCGCGTTCGTGCGCGTCTGGCCGATCCCCGAACTGAGTCTGCTGTAGGTCAGACCTCGGGCCGGGCGGGCCGGCCCTCGAGCGCGTCGACCATGCGGTCGACGTGGTCCGAGTACACGCCGTCGATCCCCATGCGCAGCATCGTGTCGAGCTGACGCCGGTGCTGGCAGTCCCACCCGAAGACGATGAGCTCGAACCGGTGGAACAGCGTCGTGAGCCCGCCGTTCCAGTCGGACCAGTGCAGGTTCACCGCGTCGACGCCGGCGGCCGCAAGGGTCGCACCACGGCGCTCCGGGCCCTCCTTCATGCGGCTCCGCCGGGTGGAGTCCACGACCTTCACCTCGTCCCATCGCTGCTTCCACTCGGCCGCCTCCTCCCACCGTGGCGTGCACAGCCACAGTCCCGCGACCGCACCGCCACCGGCCTCCCGCGCCGTGGCGACGACGCCGTCCGCCGCCGCCGGGTCCTTCACGTCGAGCGAGAGCGGCAGGTCGGTGCCCACCGCCTCGTACAGCTCGCCCAGCGTCGGGATGTGGCCCGGCAGCTCGGCCCTTCGGAGCTCGGCGATGGGGCGGCGCCGGATGCCCGAGCGCACGACGCCGTCGTGGTCGAGCACCACCTCGCCGTCGGCGGTGCGCCACACGTCGCTCTCGAGACCGGTGGCGCCGAGCCGGACGGCGAGCTGGAAGCTCTCGATCGTGTTCTCGGGCGCGTTGGCACGCGCACCGCGGTGGGCGAAGCCGATGGGCGGGTCGAGCAGGGAGGGGAGCCGGTCGCCCACGGGGCGACAGCCTGTCAGCGCGGCAGCGTGAACGCGAACCTGGAGCCCTGGCCCAGCCTGCTGGTGGCCCAGATGCGGCCGCCGTGCGCCTCGACGATGCGACGGGCGATGTACAGACCGAGTCCGGTGCCGCCGGTCGTGCGGGTCGAGGTCCCGTCGAGCTGCTGGAACCGGGTGAAGAGGAGGGGCAGGTCGCCGCTGTAGATGCCGGGGCCACGGTCGACGACGCCGACCTCGATCTCGTCCTCGCGCACGGCGACCTCGACGGTGACGTCCTCCTCGAAGCCGGAGTGCTTGCACGCGTTGTCGACCAGGTGGGCGAGGACCCGGCGCACGTGCGGTGCGTCGATCTCCACCGGGATCGGGCCCTTGGGCCGAGCGATGACGACGCGGTCGTCGGCCAGCTCGTCCACGAGCGCGCCGAGGTCGGTCTCCTGCACGTCCATGGCGTGCTGTCCGTCGCTCACCGCCGACACGAAGAGCAGGTCTTCGATGAGGCGCTCCAGCCGCGTGACGTTGCGTGTCATGGCATCGACCGTCGTGGCGAGCGCGTCCTCGGTGATCATCGTCCCGCGCTTGGCGATGGTGCGGATGCCACCGCGGAGGATCGTGATCGGCGTGCGCAGCTCGTGGCCGATGACGGCGATGAGGTCGGCCTTGATGCGCTCCACCTCACGGGCGGCGGTGACGTCCTCGAGGACGGCGACGTCTGCGTGGCCGGGGACGCCGGATCGCGCCACGCGGTACACGTGCTCGACACCGGCACCGTCGACGACGGCCAGCTCGGTCCCATGGGCATCCCGCAGCGCGTCGCGCAACCGGGCTCCAGCCGCATTGGCGTGCAGGAGACGACCGTCGCTCGACGTGATGACGACCGGGTTGGGCACGGCCGCGGCGAGGGCGCCGAGCACCTCGTCCGCCTTGCGCAGGCGGTTGCGCATCTCGGCGGCGTCGACGGCGGCGCCCGTCGCCCGGCCGAGGGCGGCCGCCAGCTCGACCGTCGTGGCGTCCGGCGCGGCGCGCAGGAGCAGCAGGACTCGGCCGCCGCCGTGTCCGAGGGGCAAGCCGACGACGCACTCGCGGCCGTCGGTCAGCAGCCGCGCCGCCTCGCCGTGGGGCGGCTCGACGTGCATGACCGGCGCGCTCAGGACGTCGCGCAGGGCGGGCGACGCGAACGCGGTCTGCAGGCGGCTGACCTCGAGCTCGCGGCTGGCGGCCAGTCGCAGGCGGTCATCAGCGCCGCGCACGAGGATGCAGCCGGCGACGGCGTCCAGCTGCTCGATGAGCGCCGCGAGGGACGCCGCGACGACGTCGTCGGCATGCGCCAGCTCGCCGACGGCGTCGAGCACCGCGCCCGGTCGACGAGCGGTGGGCGCCGCGGCGGCGAACGCGACGGCCAGCGCGTCACCGAAGAGCCCGAGGACCACGGCGTCGAGCCGGCTGGCGTTGCCGGCGACGACGAGCACCCCGAGCGTGGCGTCCCCCGAGCGCACGGGCAGAGCGACGACCGTTCCCCGCCCAGCCTCGTCCAGCTCCCGCACGAGCCGGCCGCTGGCCACGGCTCGTCTGGCGGCCAGTCGCATGGCGGGGGAGGGGGTGCCGGTCGAGGCCACGACCTCGTCGCTGCGGATGACCACGCCGTCCCGCGCCGCACAGGCCCCCACCGCGGCCTGCAGGACGCGCAGGGCGATGCGTCGCGTCTCGGCCCCGGCCGCGATCAGCCGGAGGATCTGCTGCAGATCCGCCGTCACCACGGAGAGCCCCGAACCGGTCGCCACGTCACCCACCGTCCGTGACATCGGCGCGAAATCGACCGGTGTTGAGGCCCGAGTGCTCAAGATCCGACGGACGTCCGCCGATGGATGGAGCCATGGCCACCATCCGTGCGAGCTGCCCTGACTGCGGAGACGTCGAGCTGACCACGGTCGACATGACCGTGCGAGTCTGCTCCGAGGATCAGCGCGGCGCCTACGCCTTCCGCTGCCCCTCGTGCGAGATGGCCGTGACCAAGGCCGCCGAGCCTCGCATCGTCGACCTGCTCGTGTCCTCCGGAGTCGAGCTCCAGGTGTGGAGCCCGCCCGCCGAGCTGCGTGAGGCCCGCCCCGTCGGCGACCCGTTCACGCACGACGACCTGCTGCGCTTCCACGAGCTGCTGCAGGAAGACGGGTGGGAGACCCGTCTCTACACTCACGGTTCGTGAGCGAGCCTGCGAGCGAACAATGAGCATCGCGCTGGGGCTCAAGCGGCGTCCGAGGAACGAGGACGCAGGTTGAGCCCGCTCTGGTTGGTGCCCGGCCTGGTCGTGCTGATCGGGGGCGCCGCCATCGTCGGCCTCCTGCGGTCGGCCGCTGAGGAGTCCCGGTTGCTGCTCGACGAGCTCGTGCGCCAGCGCGAGGTCGGTCAGTCGCTGCGGCGGCTCGACGAGAGCCTGCGCAGCGCCAGCGGGGTGCTGAGGGACCGCAAGTAACCTCGATCCCGTGTTGAACCTGGGCACGGGCGAGCTGGTCGTCATCTTCATCGTCGCCCTCGTCGTGCTCGGCCCCAACAAGCTCCCGGAGGCGGCGCGCCAGATGGGCCGCATGGCTGCTGAGCTGCGCCGGCTCAGCAGCGGCTTCCAGGACGAGATGCGTGAGGCGATGCGCGAGCCGCTGCCCACGCTGCCGCCCCTGCCCGAGCAGGCCGAGGTCGGTCCGGCAAACGCCATGGAGGCGCAGACGCCGGCACCGGAGGCACCGACGCGCCGGCGGCGCGAGCCGCTCAAGGCCGACACCGCGTTGTCGGCCGAGCAGCAGCTGACGGACTGATCGACCGGTGCTCCCGAAGCTCCGCGGGCGCGGTCCCCGTGAGGAGAAGCCGCCCGAGACGATGACGCTGATCGGTCACCTGACCGAGCTGCGCAACCGGATCATGATCTCGCTGGTCGCCGTGGCCGTCGGCGGCATCGCCGGCTTCCTGCTCTACGAGCCGGTGCTCGAGATCCTCCAGGATCCGTACTGCAAGATCTCCGAGCGCTGCACGTTCGTCGTGACCGATCCGCTGGAGAGCTTCGGCATCCGGCTCAAGGTGTCGGCGTACATCGGACTGCTCATCGCGTCGCCGGTGGTGCTGTGGCAGCTGTGGCGGTTCGTGACGCCGGGCCTGTACCCGCGGGAGAAGCGCTACGCCGTCCCGTTCGTCATCAGCGCGTCGATCCTGTTCGTGTTGGGGGCGGGCCTGGCGCTGTGGACGTTCCCCCAGGCGCTGAAGTTCCTCGTCGCCATCGGCGGGGACAGCGTCGAGCCGCTGTACTCGCCGGGCAAGTACATCAGCCTCGTCATCTTCATGATGTTCGCCTTCGGGCTCGGCTTCGAGTTCCCGATCGTGCTCGTCTTCCTGCAGATCGCCGGCGTCGTGACCTGGCGCAAGCTGGCGTCGTGGCGGCGCTACGCCATCGTGCTGATCTTCGTGATCGACGCGGTCATCACGCCATCGGCCGATCCCGTGTCGCTGCTCGCGCTCGCGCTGCCGATGGTCCTGTTCTACGAGGCGTCGATCCTCATCGGGCGCTTCATCCTGAAGAAGGCGTGATCAGCTCGTACGACTTCGAGCTGGATGACTTCCAGCAGCGGGCGGTGGCCGCGCTCGACGCTGGCCAGTCGGTGCTGGTGGCGGCGCCGACCGGGTCGGGCAAGACGGTGGTCGCCGACCACGCGGTGGCCGACGCGCTGGCGAGGGGCGAGAAGGTCTTCTACACGACGCCGATCAAGGCGCTGTCGAACCAGAAGTTCAACGACTACTCACGGCTGTTCGGTCCTGAGCAGGTCGGACTGCTCACGGGCGACAACGCCATCAACGGCGACGCGCCGATCGTCGTGATGACGACCGAGGTGCTGCGCAACATGATCTACGCGGCATCGCCCGCACTGCGCCGCCTGCGCTACGTCGTGCTCGACGAGGTCCACTACCTGCAGGACGCGTATCGGGGGCCGGTGTGGGAGGAGGTCATCATCCACCTCCCGCGCGAGGTGCGACTGGTGTGCCTGTCGGCCACGGTGTCCAACGCCGAGGAGCTGGCCGACTGGATCTCCACCGTTCGGGGGCCGACGGACGCGATCCTCGAGGAGCAGCGTCCCATCGAGCTGCGCAACCTCTACATGGCCGGCGATCGAGGCTCTGATCGCATCCACCTGCTGCCGACGCTCGTCGACGGCCGGCCCAACCCGGAGGCGGCGCGGCTCGATGCCGAGGCGCTCCGTGGCCCGCGCCGGCGAGGTCGGTACGCAGCGTCGGGCAAGGTGCTTTTCACACCCAACCGCCTGGACGTGATCGACCGGCTGGGCGACGAGAACATGCTTCCGGCCATCTACTTCATCTTCAGCCGGGCGGCCTGCGACGACGCCGTGAAGCGCTGCGTCGATGCCGGCATCCGGCTGACGTCGCCCGAGGAGCGGGGCCGGATCCGGGCGATCTGCGAGGAGCGCACCCGCTCGCTGACCGACGACGACCTGTCGGTGCTGCAGTGGGATCGGTGGATCACCGGCATGGAGGCCGGCGTGGCCGCGCACCACGCCGGGATGGTGCCGCCGTTCAAGGAGGCGGTCGAGGCGTGCTTCACCGCAGGCCTGATCAAGGTGGTGTTCGCCACGGAGACGCTGGCGCTCGGGATCAACATGCCGGCGCGCACGGTGGTGATCGAGAAGCTGAGCAAGTTCACCGGTGAGCGGCACGAGCTGCTCACGCCCGGGCAGTACACCCAGCTCACGGGGCGCGCCGGCCGGCGGGGGATCGACGACCTCGGCTTCGCCATCGTCCTGTGGTCGCCGTTCGTGACGTTCGAGCAGGTCGCCAACCTGGTGTCGACCCGGACGTTCGCCATCTCCTCGTCGTTCCGGCCCACGTTCAACATGGCGGCCAACCTCGTGCGCCGGTACCCGCCGGACCAGGCCCACCACCTGCTGAACCTGTCGTTCGCGCAGTACCAGGCCGACCGGGACATCGTCCGGTTGGAGACGCGACTCGACCACGCCATCGAGCGCCTCGAGCGGGCCCGGGCGCAGATCACGTGCGAGCGCGGCGACGCGGTCGAGTACCTCGACCTGCAGCAGCAGCTGCAGACGCGCATCGCCAACCGGCCGTCGCGCTCGCGTGACATCGAGGCGCAGCTGGCCAAGCTCCGACCCGGCGACGTCATCCGACCGCCGGGCGGCAAGCACCCGGCGCCGGCCGCCGTGCTGTCCGCGTCGTGGCGCCGCGGCGGCATGCAGGTCCGCGCCATCAACGCGCGCCGCGATCGACTCACGCTGACGGCGCGGGACTTCGACGACCCGCCGGTGCGCATCGGCTCGGTCGAGCTGCCCGAGCCGTACCAGCCCAACAGCGCCGCGTTCCAGAAGGACATCGCCGCCAAGCTGGCCCGCGTGCGCCTCGAACGGTCCCCGGTTGCCGACGTGCGCGAGGACCCCGAGCTGGCGCGGCTGCAGCAGGCGCTCGAGGAGCACCCGGTCGCCGACTGCCCCGACGTCGACGCTCACCGCCGGGCGTGGGTGCAGGCCAACCGGATCGAGCGCGAGCGGGCGACGATCGAGCGGCAGGTCAAGGGACGCTCGGCGTCGCTGGCGCGGCAGTTCGACAAGGTCTTGCAGCTGCTGGAGACGTGGGGCTACCTGGACGGGTGGTCGCTCACGCCACGGGGCGAGCGGCTGGCGAGGCTCTACCACGAGTCGGATCTGCTCATCGCCGAGTGCCTGGAGCACGGCGTGCTCGACGGTCTCGACGCGGCCAGCCTGGCCGGGCTGGCGTCGGTGTTCACGTACGAGTCGCGCGGGCCCGGTGACGGCCCGCCACCGTGGTTCCCGTCACCCGAGATGCGGGCGCGTTGGGGTGAGATCGAGGCGCTGCACCTGCAGCTGAACGACGTGGAGGAGCGCAGCCGCCTCACGCCGACGCGCGCGCCCGATCCCGGCTTCGTCGGTCTCGCCCACGCGTGGGCGGCCGGTGACGACTTGGGCGACGTCCTCGAGGACGAGGAGCTCTCGGGCGGTGACTTCGTGCGCAACGTCAAGCAGCTGATCGACCTGCTGCGGCAGCTGGGCGACGTGGCCGCCGACCCGGCGACGGCGCGCGCCGCGCGCGATGGTGCCGACGCGCTGTTCCGAGGCGTCGTGTCCGCGTCGTCGTCGGTGCGCTCGGAGGACGATGACGATCAAGAAGGGTGAGGAGTGGGCGTCACGCGGCGCCCTGCCGGCCGGCGGCGTGGTCGTGGCCGACGACGGCGAGGCGCATCACGTGGTCGACGCCGCCCGCCGCGCCAACCTGCCGGTGCCGCCGCTCGGCCTTCTCGGCGGCGACCTGTGCCGCACGCTGGGCGGGTTGGGCGACGAGGCGCGGCTGCACCGTGCCGACGCGACGACGGCCGTGTGCGATCTCGGCTCGGTGCTGCTCGACGGGCACATCCACTGGTTCGTGTCGTCGCTCGTCGCCCGCGGCCCCTGGTGGCGCGGGCGCGCCGTCCTCGTGATGAGCGCGGCGTGGCTGGGCCCGTGGAACGTGGCGCCCAAGGCCCATCCGGGTGACGGCCTGCTGGACGCAGTGGACATCCGCGTCTCCCCGATGCAGTGGCGAGCGGTGCGGCGCCGAATGCTGGTGGGCGACCACCTGCCGCACCCGGGGATCACCGTGCGTCGCACGGCGGCGCTGCAGATCGACCTCGATCGGCCGCTGGAGGTGTGGCTCGACGGCGTGCCCGCCGGCCGCGCCACCAACCTCAGCGTGCGGGTCGAACCCGACTCGCTTACGGTCGTCGTATGACGGTCAAGGAGCAGATGGTCGCGAAGATCGACCAGCTGGCCGACGTGCTGATCGAGGCGTCGCACGACATCCACGAGCACCCAGAGCTGGCCTTCGAGGAGCACCACGCCCACGACGCGCTCACCGCGATCCTCGAGCGCGAGGGCATCGATGTCACCCGCGGCGCGTTCGGCATGGAGACCGCGTTCGACGCCGTCGTCGGCACCGAGGGTCCCACCGTCGCCGTGTGCCTCGAGTACGACGCGCTGCCCGGCGTGGGCCATGCCTGCGGGCACAACATCATCGCCACCGCCGGACTCGGCGCCAGCCTGGCTGCCGCCGCGTTCGCCGGCGATGGCGGTGGTCGCGTGCGCATTCTCGGCACGCCCGCCGAGGAGCGAGGCGGCGGCAAGGAGGTCGCCATCCGCGGCGGCGCGCTCGAGGGCGTCGACGTCGCCATGATGATCCATCCGGCCGACGCCGACCTGCTGTCGATGGATGCCATCGCCGTCGTCGAGTACGACGTCGAGTTCCACGGCAAGGCGGCGCACGCCGCCGCGTTCCCGCAGCTCGGTCAGAACGCGCTGGACGCCGCCGTGCTGTCGTACGTGAACATCGCCGCGCTGCGGCAGCACATCGAGGACACCGACCGGATCCACGGCATCTTCACCGATGGCGGGGCGCGGCCGAACATCGTCCCCGAGCACGCGGCGATGACGTGGATGGTGCGCTCGCTCAAGCGCGAGGGACTGGAGCCGCTGGCCGAGCGCGTGAAGGCGTGCTTCGAGGCCGGCGCCGCCGCGACCGGGTGCACGTGCACGTACGACCAGGCGTTCCCGCCCTACGACGACGTGATCGACAACCAGACGATGCTCGAGCTCTACGGCGCCAACGTCGCCGCCCTCGGTCGACCGGCGTCCCGTCCCGGACCCAAGCGCGTCGTGGGCAGCACCGACATGGGCAACGTGTCGAAGGTGGTGCCGTCGATCCACCCGATGATCCGCGTCGCCCCGCCTGGCATCTCCATCCACTCCCACGACTTCGCCAGCCACGCTCGCTCCAGTGCCGGCGACGAGGCGGTCATCCTCGGCGCCAAGGCCATGGCGATGACGATCGCCGATCTCTGGGCCGACCCCTCGACCGTCGAGCGAGCCAAGGCGGAGCTGGCCGCGGCCCGCTCGTAGCGCGTCTGGTGGCACTTCCCTTCGTCTGACGAAAGCAGCTGCCATGAGACAGCGGGCGGGCTCCACCCCCGGTCGCGCCCGCTCCCGTACCCTCGGGCAGTGGCAGGACGGAAGCCGACCTCCACGTCGTCCTTCGGCGTGTCCAAGCGGGAGAGCCACGACGCGTCGGCCTTCTACGCCCGCTTCCAGGCGCCCGAGCTGAGCGACGACACGACGGTCGACCCGACCAAGGACCTGGACGAGATCCACTGCGGGGACGCCCGGCACATGACCGAGGTCAAGGACGCGTCGGTGGCCCTCGTCGTGACGTCCCCGCCCTACTTCGCCGGCAAGGCCTACGAGGAGGCACTGGGGGAGGGCGGCATCCCCGGCACCTACCTCGAGTTCCTCCAGATGCTGGAGGACGTCTTCGCCGAGTGCGTGCGGACGCTGGAGCCCGGCGGCCGCATCGCCGTCAACGTGGCCAACCTGGGCCGCAAGCCGTACCGGTCGCTCGCCTCCGACGTCACCACGATCCTGCAGGACCGCCTGCACCTGCTGCTGCGGGGCGAGGTGGTGTGGGCGAAGGCCCGCGGCGCCGCCGGCTCCTGCGCGTGGGGCTCGTTCCGGTCACCGGCCAACCCGGTCCTGCGCGACCTCACCGAGCGGGTCGTGATCGCCAGCAAGGGGCGCTTCGACCGCGCCCTGTCGGCCAAGGAGCGGGCCAAGCGGGGTCTGCCCCACGTCGCCACCTCCGGCGCCGACGAGTTCATGGAGGCGACCACGGACGTCTGGGAGATCCCCTCGGAGCGCGCCAGCCGGGTCGGCCACCCGGCCCCGTTCCCGGTGGAGCTGCCCGAGCGGCTCATCCACGCTCACACCTTCGTCGGCGACCTGGTGCTCGACCCGTTCATGGGCGCCGGCTCGACGGCCGTCGCCGCGGTGCGCACCGGCCGCCACTACGTCGGCTACGACCTCGATCCCGCTTACGTCGAGGTCGCCCGCACCCGAGTGGCGGGGGAGCGGCCCGTCGCCGCCGCCGACGGCACGTCCGCCGTCGACGCCGCCGCCGCCCTCCTGAGCGCCGCCGGCTTCACCGACGTGCGCAAGCCCCGCAACGAGCGCGACCTGGTCGCCACCGACGCCTCCGGCGTGCGCTGGCGGGTGCTCGTCGGCGGCGCCCGGACGATCAGCCGGCCGGGCCTGCGCCGGCTGGAGGAGGCGTGGCGGGTCATCGCCCTCGCCAGCGCGTCCAAGGACCCCGTGATCATCCTGACCCCCGCCCGCCCACCGGCATCCAGCCCGGCGCACGGGGTCCTGCGGGACGTCACCGGCCCCGGCCGGCCCGTCACAGCGGTGATCGAGCTCGATGCGGCCGGCGCGCTGCAGACGCTCCGCGACCTGGCCAGGGGTCGGGCGTAGCCTTGCACCCTGTGTCCTCCGTCCAGCCCCCTCTGTACCACCGGGAGGACTTCACGCCCGAGGAATCGGACGTGCTGCGCCGGTACTTCACGAACCTCGACCAGCCCGTCTTCGCGCTGGTCAACCTGC
>DASUCO010000135.1:0-15208 GCA_036275955.1 Acidimicrobiales bacterium | reverse complement strand
CTTGTCCTCCGACGCGGCCAGGAACTGGTCGATGATCGGCTGCGCCACGTTGTGGAAGTCGCCGAACTGCGCCTCCCACAGGACGAGCGCCTCGCGGTGCACCAGCGAGTAGCCGTACTCGAAGCCCATCGCCGCGTACTCCGACAGCGACGAGTCGTAGATCCAGAACTTGCCCTGGTCCGGTGCGATGTACGCCAGCGGCGCGTGCTCCTCGCCCGTCTCGTAGTCGATGAGCACGGCGTGACGGTGCGAGAACGTGCCGCGGCGGGAGTCCTGGCCGGCGAAGCGGATGTCGGTCTTCTCCTTGACGAGCGTGCCGAACGCCAGCGCCTCGCCGAGCGCCCAGTCGACCTCGCCGTCCTGCCACATCTGCCGCCGCTGGTCGAACTGCTTGGCCAGCTTGGGATGGACGGTGAACCCCTCGGGCGCGCTGTCGAGCACGGAGAAGACGTGTTCGAGCGTGGCGCGGTCGACGCCGGTCTCGATGTGCGGGAGCACGCCGATCTGACGGGGACGGGCCGCCTTCGTCTCGGTGGCCGGCGCCAGCGCGCGCGTCTGGTCGAGCGCACCCTGCAGCTTGGTGGAGAAGTCGCTGAGCGCCTGCTCGGCCTCGTCCAGCGTGATGTCGCCCCGGCGGACGAGCGCCTCGACGTAGAGCTTGCGCACGGAGCGTCGCTCGTCGATGCGGCGGTACATGAGCGGCTGGGTGTAGCTGGGGTCATCACCCTCGTTGTGGCCGTGCCGCCGGTAGCACCACATGTCGATGACCACGTCGATGTTGAACGCCTGGCGGAACTCGAACGCCAGCTTGGCGACCCGGACGCACGCCTCCGGGTCGTCCCCGTTCACGTGGAAGATCGGCGCCTGCACCATCTTGGCCACGTCGGTGGCGTACACCGACGAGCGGCCGAACTCCGGCGCCGTGGTGAACCCGAGCTGGTTGTTGATGACGAGGTGGATGGTGCCGCCGGTCCTGTAGCCCTTGAGGTCCGACAGGTTGAGCGTCTCCGCCACGACGCCCTGTCCGGCGAACGCGGCGTCGCCGTGGATCAGCAGCGGCAGGACGGTGTAGGTGCCGGGGCGGTTGATGCGGTCCTGCATGGCGCGGGCCATGCCCTCGACGACGGGGTCGACGGCCTCGAGGTGCGACGGGTTGGCGGCCAGCTCGACGTCGAGCAGGTTGCCGCCGCGGCTGCGGAAGGTCCCCTTGGCGCCCAGGTGGTACTTCACGTCGCCCGACCCCTGCACCATGTCGGGGTCCACGTGGCCCTCGAACTCGCCGAAGATCTGCGGGAGCGACTTGCCGATGATGTTGGCGAGCACGTTGAGCCGGCCGCGGTGGGCCATGCCCATCACCGCACCGTCGAGCTCGACGTCCGCCGCGCACTCGAGCACGGCGTCGAGCAATGGGATGGCCGACTCGGCACCTTCGAGACCGAAGCGCTTGGCGCCGACGTACTTGGTGGCGAGGAACTTCTCGAACGCCTCCGCCGCGTTGAGCTTCTCCAGGATGTGCCGCTGCTCCAGCGGGTCGATGTTGACCTTGACGCCCTCGACGCGCTCCTGGATCCACCGCTTCTGCTCGGGCTCCTGGATGTGCATGTACTCGACACCGATCGTGCGGCAGTACGCGTCGCGCAGGACCCCGAGCAGATCGCCGAGCGGCATGCGATCGACGCCGCCGACGCCACCGGTCAGGAACTCGCGGTCGAGGTCCCAGATGGTGAGGCCGTAGGTGATCGGGTCGAGCTCGGGGTGGGTGTCC
Source organism: Acidimicrobiales bacterium (assembly GCA_036275955.1). Taxonomy (GTDB): domain Bacteria; phylum Actinomycetota; class Acidimicrobiia; order Acidimicrobiales; family CADCSY01; genus DATLFP01. Next base: position 13,443 of record DASUCO010000135.1, on the reverse strand, counting down.
GGCTCCTTGACCTTGAGCGGGTCGAGGTCGGCGATGAGGTGCCCGCGCACGCGGTGCATGTTCACCAGCGTGTTGACCGCCAGGTGCTTGCGGATGCCCTCCTCGATCGAGTCGTTCGGGTTCTCGTCGCGCTTCCACAGCGCCGGCTCGTAGGGCACGCCCAGCGAGCGGAAGATCTCGACGTAGAACTCGTCGGCGCCGAGCAGCAGCTCGTGGATCTTCTTGAGGAACATCCCGGACTCGGCCCCCTGGATGATGCGGTGGTCGTAGGTGGACGTGATCGTCATCACCTTCGACACGCCCAGCTCGGCCAGCGCCTTGGGATCGGCCGCCTGGTACTGGGCCGGATAGTCGAGCGACCCCACGCCGATGATCACGCCCTGCCCGGGCATGAGCCGCGGCACCGACTGCTTGGTGCCAACGGTCCCCGGGTTGGTGAGGGTGGCGGTGACACCGGCCAGGTCGTCAGCACCGATCTTGTTGCTGCGGACCTTGCGGATCAGCTCCTCGTACGCGGCGTAGAAGTCACGGAACTCGAGGGTGTCCGCCTGCTTGATGGCCGGGACGAGCAGCGTGCGCCCGCCGTCGGACTTCTCGACGTCGACCGCCAGACCGAGGTTGACGTGCTCGTGGCGCACGACGCCGGGCTTGCCGTCGACGAGCGCATAGGCCGACTTCATCACCGGCATCGACTCGAACGCCTTGACGATGGCGTAGCCGATCAGGTGGGTGAAGCTGACCTTGCCGCCTCGCGTGCGGCCCAGGTAGCCGTTGATGATCTTTCGGTTGACCTCGAGCAGCTTGGCCGGGACGTCGCGGAAGCTGGTCGCGGTCGGGACGCCGAGGCTGGCCTCCATGTTCAGGACGATGCGGGCCGCCGCACCACGGAGCGGCTCGGCGTCCTCGGACTCGCTGGCGTGGGTGGCGGCCGCCGCCGTCGGCGTCGGGGCCGGCTGCGGTGCTGGGGCCGGCGGTGCCGCCGGCGGCGGCGCGGCGCCGACGACCGGCACCGGCCCTGTCCGCATCTCCTGGCGGTAGTCGGCGAAGAACTCCTTCCAGCTCTCACCGACGGACTCGGGATCGGCGACGTACCGCTCGTACATCTCGTCGACCAGCCACGCGTTCGGCCCGAAGCTGGACGACGGTCCCGGAGTCTCGCTCACCCGTTCGATGCTACCCAGCGGCCCTGATCGCCCTGATGCAGCACGATCACGTGCGGCATCGTGAGCGTTCGCCACAGCGCGAAGCCGTCGCAGCCGGTGAGGTGGGCGACCACCGCGGAGATGGCCCGCCCGCCGGAGCAGATGGCGACACCGTCGACGAGCGGGAACCGCGCCACGACGTCGGCGGCGCGCTCCCAGCCGGGCGCCGGCTCCTCGCCGGCGAAGTACCGCTCGATCGCCGCCAGGAACGCGTCATCTCCGAGCCAGCCCTCGCTGTGCGACTCACCGCAGCGGGGGTCGACCTCGACCGGGCCGTGGGGCTCGAGCGTCTGGACCATCTTCGGCTCGGGTCCGGCGAGCAGCCGCAGGCCGGACAGGTCGAGCGCCGCCGCCCGCGCCCGGCCCTCGTCGGTCAGCCCCCACGTGTGCGGCGACGTGGACGGATCGGCGGCGCTGACGCTGTGGCGGACGAGGACGACCCTCACAGCAGCGACACCACGAGCAGGGCCTGGGCCACGTGATAGGTCACCATCACCGCCAACGGCATCCACCGGCGATGACGGTCGAACCGATCGAGGGCCAGGATCGAGTCCGACGTCGCGAACGTCACGGCGCCCGCGGCAGCGACGACATCGCCAGATCGCAGCGCCATGGCCACCATGGCTGCGATGACCGTGATGTAGACGACGACAGGTGCGAGCAGCTCCGGCTCGCGATGGCGGACGGCGCCGATCACCCGCATCGCCACGGGCACGAGCAGCACGACCGCGACGGCGGGCGCCGGCGTGCCGGCGTCGCGGGTCAGCCCCACGATGTAGGCGACGTGCGCCAGCAAGAACGACGCCAGGCCGGGCACGAACCGGTCGACCGCCGGCAGCAGGAACACGTCGCCGGCGAGGGAGAGCACCAGCGCGACGACGAACCACGCCCGCTGTCCGTCGTCGACCGGGTCGACCGCCAGCGCCGTGGCCACGAGCAGCACCAGCACGAGGGGCTTCAGCAGGTTCTCGATCGGCGACGGCCGGCGCCACACCGCGACCCAGTCGGCCACCGCGGCGGCACCTGCCAGGGCGAGCAGGATCAGGGCTCCTGTGGTCACGACCCGTAGCCTGGTCGACTCATGACCGCGCAGTACATCTTCACCATGCACAAGCTCGGGCGGTTCCACCCGCCCGACCGCCAGGTGCTCGAGGACATCAGCCTCTCGTTCTTCCCGGGCGCCAAGATCGGCGTGCTCGGCTCCAACGGCGCCGGCAAGTCCTCGCTGCTGCGGATCATGGCCGGGCAGGACGACGACTACACGGGCGAGGCCCGGCTCACCCCCGGGTTCAGCGTCGGCTTCCTCGAGCAGGAGCCCCACCTCGACGAGAGCAAGACCGTCTTCGAGAACATCATGGACGGCGTCGGCGAGACCGCCGCGGTGCTCGCTCGCTACAACGAGGTCTGCGCCGCGTTCGCCGAGCCCGATGCCGACTTCGACGCCCTGCTCGCCGAGCAGGCCGAGCTGCAGTCGAAGATCGACGCCTCGAACGCGTGGGACCTGGAGCGCACGGTCGAGGTCGCCATGGACGCCCTGCGGGTCCCGCCGGGCGACTCCCCCGTCACCAACCTCTCCGGTGGCGAGAAGCGCCGCGTCGCGCTGTGCCGCCTGCTCCTGTCGCACCCCGACCTGCTGCTGCTCGACGAGCCCACCAACCACCTCGACGCCGAGTCGGTGGCCTGGCTGGAGCGGTTCCTCCAGGACTACTCGGGCACCGTCGTCGCCGTCACCCACGATCGGTACTTCCTCGACAACGTGGCCGGCTGGATCCTCGAGCTCGAGCGTGGCCACGGCTATCCCTTCGAGGGCAACTACTCGGGCTGGCTCGAGGCCAAGCAGAAGCGCCTCGAGATGAAGGAGCGCAAGGACCTGGCTCGTGAGAAGGCACTCGCGCGCGAGCTGGAGTGGGTCCGCATGTCACCCCGCGCCCGCCAGGCGAAGGGCAAGGCCCGCCTGCAGGCGTACGAGGAGCTGCGGGCCGAGGCCGAGAGCCAGGACCGTGCGCTCGACAAGCTCGAGATCAAGCTCCCGCCCGGCCCCCGCCTCGGCGACCTCGTCATCGAGGCCGAGGGCCTGACCAAGGCCTACGGCGACAAGCTGCTGTTCGAAGACCTGTCCTTCTCCCTGCCCCGCGCCGGCATCGTCGGCGTCATCGGCCCGAACGGCGCCGGCAAGACGACGCTCTTCAAGCTGCTCACCGGCCAGGAGCAGCCCGACGGCGGCAGCCTCAAGATCGGCCCGACCGTGCAGCTGGCGTACCTCGACCAGTCCCGAGACAGCCTCGACCCGGAGAAGACCGTCTACGAGGAGATCGCCGGCGGCGTCGACGAGGTGCTCGTCGGCGGCAACCAGTCGATGAGCGCTCGGGCCTACGTCGGGAAGTTCAACTTCAAGAACACCGACCAGCAGAAGAAGGTCGGCGTGCTCTCTGGTGGGGAGCGCAACCGCGTGCTCCTCGCCAAGCAGCTGCTCACCGGCGGCAACGTCCTCCTGCTCGACGAGCCGACGAACGACCTGGACGTGGACACGCTGCGCGCCCTCGAGGACGCCGTGCTCTCGTTCCCGGGCTGCGCGGTGATCATCTCCCACGATCGGTGGTTCCTCGATCGGGTCGCCACCCACGTCCTCGCGTTCGAGGGCGACTCAGAGGTGCGCTGGTTCGAGGGCAACTTCAGCGACTACGAGGTCGACCGCCATCGCCGCCTGGGCGCCGATGCCGATCAGCCCCACCGCATCAAGTACCGACCACTCGCCAAGAAGTAGGACGTGCGCCCGTCGGTCCTGAAGGTGGTGCTGCGGCTGGTCGCCGCCGCCGGCATCCCCGGGATCATCGCCGGGTCGATCGCGGAGAACGACGCGGTCGCCATCACGTTCGGCTCGATCACCGCGGTGGCCGCGCTCGGGCTGATCCTCGTGACCGCGGCGACGTCGGCGCCGGCCGCCGACGCCATCGGCGAGACGCTCGAGGCGCGCATCGCCGGGCTGGTGGCCGCCGGCGCCGACGAGCGCGACGTGCGCGACCTGGTCGGCGACGCCGTCCGATTGGGACAACAGCAGCAAAACTCCTGATCACGGCGCTCACGACGTCGTCCACAGGGCCGATGTGGATGACATGACCCCTCGATCGGCGCCCGGGCTGGTGGCCGGCGTCCTGCTGCTGGGCGCAGGCGCCGTCAGCGGTGCGAGCGCGCTCCCCGACGCCCCTGCCGCCCTCGAGGCGATCGGGTTGGGCCTCGCCGGTGCCGCCGTCATCGCCCTGGCGGACGCACAGGTGCGCCGGCCGTGGCGGGCGCGGCGCGCCGCGCGTTCGGAGGCGCTCGCCCAGCACCAGGCCGACCTCGATGCGGTCGTGCTGGCCAACGTCGAGCTGCGTCACGTCGCCGAGGCCGGGGAGGCAGCGCGCCGCATCGCTCGGATCGCCACCGACCTCCTCGCCGCCCAGGGTGCGGTCGTGTGGCTGCAGGGCCCGGGCCGGCTCCTCTGCGCCGGCGGCCACGGCGTCACACCGCCGCCGACACGTGACGTCGATCGTGGCTCGACCGTCGACCGGGTTCTGCAGAGCGGGAGCATCGCCGACGGCGTCGACGAGATCGTGCTGCCGCTCACCGGTTCGGGGGGCGTCTTCGGCGCCGTCACCGTGAGCCGCCCGACCCGCGCGCTCGAGTCGTTCGTCTCCTCGGTGCTGCAGGTCTTCGGCGCCCAGGCCGGCTACACGCTCGAGCGCCTCCGCGCCGTCGACGGCCTCATCGACGCCCGCTACGTCGATCCGGTGACCGGCGTCGGCAACCGGCTGGCCGCGACGGCCTCGCTGGCGACGCTCCATCCGGGCGACGCCGTGCTCCTGCTCTCGGTGGACGAGCTGCTCACGATCCGTGCCGTCGAGGGTGACGCCCGCGCGGATCTCACGCTCGGGCAGCTCGGGCTGCACCTCCGGACCGCTCTCCGGGCTGGGGACCTCGTGGCCCGCTTCGGCGACGACGTGTTCTTCGTCCTGCTGCGCGACCTCAGCGCCAGCACCGAGGCCGTCGTGAGCCGCCTCCTCGACTCGTGGCAGGCGACCGGCGTCGCCGGTCACCTCCGGGCCGGGGCCGCGCTGCACTTCGGCGACACCTCCCCGCTCGACACGCTCGACCGCGCCAGCGACGCGCTGGATGCCACGCGAGCCGAGCGGGACGTCACGATCGACCTCGCCTCGCAGCGAGCGTCGCGGGGCTCGGCCTGACGCTCAGACGGGGTGCTTGACGACGCTGCTTCTGTCGTCAACGCTGCACGGGCCGGGCCGGGGTGCTTCCGCCGTGCACCCCTGCCCGGCACTCACGCGAGTCGTCGCTCGAATTGCGACAAAGCGCTCAGGTCGGACGGGTGTCCGGTCGATGAACTGAGCATGTCTCAGACCACCGCGACCGCCACTCGCGTCGCTGCCGTCAGCCGTGCCGTCATCCGCCGGATCGAGCCGGGGAACCTCGCCGTCTGCGCCCGCTGCGGGCAGCCGGTGAAGTTCGCCGCCAAGCTCCACAAGATGCAGGTCATCGCGAACGTCTACGTGGACGGTCGCTGGAACCGCGTCGAGCACTTCCACGACGAGTGCTACGTCGAGGCGGGCGCACCCTTCGGTGACGCCGACGCCAGCAGCACCAGCACCCGCCGGGCCTGAGCCTCGGCATCACCGTCGGCCGGCGTGAGCACGAGGTCGGCCGCGACGGGAGGTTCGTACGGCGAGTCGATGCCGGTGAACCCCGGGAGCTCGCCCCGCCGCGCCTTGGCGTAGAGCCCCTTGGGATCACGACGTTCGCACTCCTCGATCGGCGTGTCGACGAACACCTCGAGGAAGCGGATGCCGGCGACGGCATGGAGGCCACGGATGGAATCCCGCCCCTCGCGGAACGGTGAGATCACCGGCACCAGCGCGACGACGCCCGAATCGGCCATGAGCCGGGCGACCTCACCGATGCGACGCACGTTCTCCCGGCGGTCGTCATCCGAGAAGCCGAGGTCGCCGTTGAGGCCGTGCCGGAGGTTGTCGCCGTCCAGCACGTAGGCCGGCCGACCCTCCTCGACGAGCAGGCGCTCGACCCGGGCGGCGACGGTGGACTTGCCCGAGCCGCTCAACCCCGTGAACCAGACGGTCGCGCCACGGAAGGGGCGATCGTCCGGGTCGATCTCACCGGGATGCCAGGTGAGGTTGCTCGACACCTAGTGGATCATCCCGGCGGCGACGGTGGCGAACGTGGCCTCGTCGACGAGGATGAACGAGCCCGTCGTGCGGTTGCGCCGGTACTCGTCGACGAACAGCGGGGCCGTGGTGCGCAGCGTCACGCGGCCGATCTCGTTGAGCGAGAGCACGTCGGCCGACTCGTCGCGGTGCAGGGTGTTCACGTCGAGCCGGTACTGCAGGTCGGTCAGCAGCGCACGCGCCTCGCGCGTGGTGTGCTTGATGAAGTACTTGCCCTTGGGCTTCATCGGCGTCTCCGACAGCCAGCACACCATGGCGTCCACGTCCTGCGTCACGCGCGGCTGGTTGTGGGGGCGGCAGATCATGTCGCCGCGGCTGACGTCGAGGTCGTCGGTGAGCCGGATCGTCACCGACGTCGGGGGGAACGCCTCGTCGATCGGGCCGTCGGCGGTGTCGATGGACTCGATCCGGCTCGTGAAGCCCGACGGGAGCACGACCACCTCGTCGCCGGCCTTCATCACGCCGCCGGCGATCTGGCCGGCGTAGCCGCGGTAGTCGTGGAACTCGTCGTTGCGGGGCCGGATCACGTACTGGACCGGAAAGCGCACGTCGATGAGGTTGCGGTCGGAGGCGATGTGCACCTCCTCGAGGTGGTGCAGCAGCGACGCGCCCTGGTACCAGTCCATGTTCATCGAGCGGTTCACGACGTTGTCGCCGTTGAGCGCCGAGATCGGGATGAACGTCAGGTCGGGGATGTCGAGCTTCGTGGCGAACTGGCGGAACTCGGCCTTGATCGACTCGAAGACGGCCTCGTCGTAGGCGACGAGGTCCATCTTGTTCACGCACACGACGATGTGCGGAACTCTCAGGAGCGATGCCAGGAACGCGTGGCGGCGGCTCTGCTCGACGATGCCGTTGCGGGCGTCGATCAGCACGAGCGCCAGGTCGGCAGTCGACGCGCCGGTGACCATGTTGCGCGTGTACTGCACGTGCCCGGGCGTGTCGGCGATGATGAACTTCCGCTTCGGTGTGGCGAAGTAGCGGTACGCGACGTCGATCGTGATGCCCTGCTCGCGCTCGGCCCGCAGGCCGTCGGTCAGGAGCGCCAGGTTGGTCTCCTCGCCGCGCTGGATCGAGGCGCGCTCGACCGACTCGAGCTGGTCCTCGAAGATCGCCTTCGAGTCGTAGAGGAGACGGCCGATGAGGGTGGACTTCCCGTCGTCGACGGAACCAGCCGTGGCAAATCGCAACAGCTCCACGGCTAGAAATACCCTTCCTTCTTGCGGTCCTCCATGGCGGCCTCGGAGAACTTGTCGTCGGCTCGGGTGGCGCCCCGCTCGGTGATGCGGGTGGCCGCCACCTCGAGGCTGACGTCCTCGGGCGTCTTGGCGAAGGACTCGATGGCGGCGGTGCACGACGCGTCGCCGACCGTGCGGTACCTGACCGTTGCCTCGAAGACCTCCTCGCCCTCGAGGGGCTGGAGGAACTCGTTGACGGCGAAGAGCATCCCGTCCCGACGCACGACCGTGCGCTGGTGGGAGTAGTAGAGCGACGGCACGGCGACGTCGTCCTCGGCGATGTACTGCCAGATGTCGAGCTCGGTCCAGTTGCTGATCGGGAAGACGCGGATGCTCTCGCCCTTCCGGTGGCGGCCGTTGTAGAGGCTCCACAGCTCGGGCCGCTGGTTCTTCGGGTCCCACTGGCCGAACTCGTCGCGGAAGGAGAACACGCGCTCCTTGGCGCGGGCCTTCTCCTCGTCGCGCCGGCCGCCGCCGATGGCGCAGTCGAAGCCGTGCTCCTCGAGGGCGTCGAGCAGCGTGGTGGTCTGCAGCCGGTTGCGGCTGGCACCGGGTCCGGTCTCCTCGACGACCTTGCCGCTGTCGATGGAGTCCTGGACCGATGCCACGATCAGGCGGACGCCGAGCTCGGCGACCCGGGCGTCACGGAACTCGAGCGCCTCGGGGAAGTTCTGGCCGGTGTCGATGTGCATCACCGGGAACGGGATCTTGGCCGGCCAGAACGCCTTCTCGGCGAGCCGGAGCATGACGATGGAGTCCTTGCCGCCGGAGAACAGCAGGACGGGGCGCTCCATGGTGGCGACGACCTCACGGAAGATGAAGATCGACTCCGCCTCGAGGGCGCGCAGGTGAGACAGCTCGTACGTGTGCGTGGCGATGCCCCGAGGCTACATACCTGACCTGCCAGGTCAACATTTGGGACCCAAGCCGCCGGATACCGTCGCTCCCCGTGCCCGCCACCGCATCCGACCACGAGCTCGCCCGCCGGGCGGCGTACGAGGCGGGGCAGCTGCTGCTCGAGCTGCGGGTGCGGACCGGGCTGCACCCGGAGACGATGCGGGCCGACGGTGACTGGCAGGCCCACAAGCACCTGGTGCAGCTGCTCAAGGTCGAGCGCCCCGACGACGCCGTGCTGTCGGAGGAGGGCGCCGACAACCCGTCCCGGCTGGAGAAGTCACGGGCGTGGATCGTCGACCCGCTCGACGGCACGCGCGAGTTCGGCGAGCCGGGCCGCACGGACTGGGCGGTGCACGTCGCCCTCGCCATCGACGGCGTGCTCGTGGCCGGGGCGGTGGCGCTGCCAGCGGTCGACCTGGTGCTCGCCACCGACGAGCCCCCGGTCGTGCCGCCCATCGGCGACCGCCCGATGCGGGTGGTGACGAGCCGGTCCCGGCGACCGTACGCGTCGGTGCTCGTGGCCGAGGCGCTCGGCGCCGAGCTGGTCCCACTGGGCTCGGCCGGGGCCAAGGCGATGGCGGTCGTGCTCGGCCACGTCGACGCGTACGCGCACGCCGGGGGCATGTACGAGTGGGACTCGGCGGCGCCGGCGGCGGTGGCGCAGGCGGCTGGGCTGCACGCCTCGCGACTCGACGGCTCGCCGCTGCGCTACAACGAGCGCGACCCGTGGCTGCCCGACCTCCTGATCTGCCGCCCCGAGCTGGCCGAGACGTGCCTGAACGCGCTCCAGTAGTCCTCGCCGACGTGCGCGACGGCGTCGCCACGATCACGTTGAATCGGCCCGACCGGCTCAACGCGTGGATGGGTCGCATGGAGACCGACTACCGCGCCGCCATGGCCGCCGCCGACGCCGACCCGGCGGTGCGCGTGATCGTGGTGACGGGTGCCGGGCGCGGGTTCTGCGCCGGCGCCGACTCGAGCGCGCTGGGGAAGCTGTCCGACGCCGGCTCGTACGACTCCGGTGTGCAGGAGCCGGTCGAAGTCGGGTTCGCCTGGCAGCTACGGATGGCGAAGCCGGTGATCGCGGCGATCAACGGCCCCGCGGCCGGCGTCGGGCTGGTGCTGGCGCTGTTCTGCGACCTCCGGTTCGCGGCGCCGGGGGCCAAGCTCACGACGTCGTTCGGTCGGCTGGGCCTACCGGCCGAGCACGGGACGTCGTGGCTGCTCCCCCGGCTCGTCGGCCGCTCGCGCGCCGCCGACCTGCTGTTCTCGTCGCGGGTGGTGCTGGCCGAGGAGGCGGTGACGTTCGGTCTCGTCGACCGCGTGTGCACGGTCGACGAGACCCTCGACTACGCCCGGACGGTCGCGGCAGAGATCTCACCGTCCTCGCTGGCCGTCATGAAGCGGCAGCTGTGGGAGGACACCACCGGTCGTTCACTGCCGGACTCCATCGACGACGCCTACGCGCTGCTCGACCGCATGGTCGGCGAACCCGACTTCGTCGAGGGCGTCAAGGCCCTCCAGGAGAAGCGCCCACCCCACTTCTGACGGTTTTGGCCTGCATCGAGCGCGCCCTGGCGCGTCCGATGCAGGCCAGAACGCGGGTCAGAGGATCGTGACGGTGCCGTTGGTGCCGTCGACCTCGATCATGGCGCCATCGGGGATGAGGTTGGTGGCGTTGGTGACCGACACGACGCACGGGATGCCGAGCTCTCTGCTGACGATCACGGCGTGGGTGATCTGGGCGCCGACGTTCACGACCACGGCGGCGGCCGGCACGAACAGCGGCGTCCACGCCGGGTCGGTCATGGGCGCCACGAGGATGTCGCCCGGCTCGAGCGCGGTGGGGTCCGAGGGGTCGAGGATGACCCGCGCCCGGCCGCGCGCCGTGCCAGGACAGCCGGCGATGCCGGTCAGCACCGTGCCCGCCGTCGACTGCTCGACGGCGCCATCGCTGCGGCGCTTCCACTCGGACAGCGGCGGCGGATCGCCGACGATCACGAACGGCGGCTCGAGGTCGAACAGCGAGAGGTACTGCTGCTCGCGCTCGCGGGCGACGTCCGTCCAGGCAGCGGGATCGACCAGGACGGCGTCGATCTCCTCGTTCGTGAACATGAAGATCTGCTCGATGCTGTCGAGGTGGCCATCGGCCACGAGGCGGCGACCCACCTCGCGCAGGGCGAGTCGCATCTCGTGCACGATGCGGATGCAGTTGGTCTTCGAGCGCTCCCGCCCGGCGAGGAAGAGGCGAGCGGCGCGCAGGCCGGCCTCGAGCTGACCGGCCACCTCGGCATCACCGGCGACGAGGGCGCGGACCTCGTCGGCGGCGGCGTCGGCCTCGGCCTTGCGCTCGGCCTGGTGACCCGACGGTGCCGCGCTGTCCGGTGACAGTCGCATGCGGTCGATGGCCGACAGCACGAGCTCCGGTTTGGTCCCCCACGTGTGCGAGCGCAGCTCCCACTCGTTGGGACCGCGGGAGCCGAACCGCGCCTGCAGCGCCTCGAAGCCGTCGAGGAAGCGGGTCGCGTCCTTGGAGCCGTCCGCCTCGAGCCGATCGAGCAGACCCTGCACGCCGCCGTCGAACGCGGCCATGAGCGACGGCGAGCCGGCAACGAGCCGGCCCAGGTCCCACATCGCCATCGACGGTGCGGCCGAGTCGACGTCACCGAGACCGGCGACGAGCGTCATCGTCAGCTCCGGGCGGCCGACGGCGGCGCAGATGCCGGCCACGGTGCCGATGCCCATGCCGGAGTTGCCGGAGATCACGATATGCCGGTTGAACAGCCGGCGGTAGAGGGGGATGAACGAGCGGGCGTGGTCGACCAGCTCCTGGTTCGACAGCTCGGCGAAGTCGGGCCGCGACCGCACGAGCCGCTCGGTCTGGGCGGCGTCGGCGCGCAGCTCGGGCAGGTCCTCCTTGCCCCACAGCTCGCTGGCCATGAACGCGGTGAGCTTGGCCGTCGCCTCGGGCGAGACGTCGGTCGGTCGCGCCTCCTCCTCGTACGGCGGGATCCCGGCCATCTCGCCGAAGTACTGCAGGTCGACCTGCTCCGGCGTCATCAGCCCGGTGCGCAGCCCGTACAGCCGCGTCAGCGACATGTTGATGTACATGTAGCCGCCGAAGCAGTGGATGGTGTTGGTTCGGTCGGGCTCGAACTCGTCGCGCGTGAAGGTGCCGGTGACGACGTACGCGTCGCGCCAGCCCTGCTCGCCCGCCTCGAACATCCCCATCGTGGCGTTCAGCGGCGAGCACGGGTCGGGCATCACCTCGCCGGCGTTGGCCCGCGAGACGATGCGGTACTTCTCGCTGGGCTGGGTGTCCGTGATGAAGCGGTCCATCGCTGCGTTCCCCCCGGTGCGCGTGATGTGGACCGTCAACCTAGCGAAGCGTGCATCTCCCAGATCAGGAGCTCGGCGCCCTGGGGCCCGACGGTGAGCGCCGGTGCCCCGGCTCCGGTCAACCGGACGGCGTCGCCCTCGACGAGGGTGCCGGCACCCTCGAGGTCGACGGCGCCGCGGGCCACGAACACGTGGCCGAACGGCGCGTCGGGGACGGCGACGCGCTCGCCGGGCTGCAGGCGCCCGCCCCACAGGGTGGCGTCGCGCTGGCGGATCGGGATGGCCGCGTCGTGGCCCCGCCCCGATGCGATCGGCACGAGTCCACCCCTGGCCAGCTCGACGTTGAGGTCGAGCTGGGCGTACTCGGGCGCCACCGACTCGGTGTCGGGCACGACCCACATCTGCACGAAGTGCACGTCCTCGTACGCGGACGGGTTGATCTCGGAGTGGAAGATGCCGGAGCCGGCCGTCATCTTCTGGGCCAGCCCCGGATAGATGAGCCCGTGGTGGTCCGTGGTGTCCTTGTGCTCCAGCTGACCGTCCAGGACCCACGTCACGATCTCCATGTCCCGGTGGGGGTGGGTGGAGAACCCGGAGCCGGCGCGCACCCGGTCGTCGTTGCTGACCAGCAGCAGGCCGTGATGGGTGTTGGCGTCGTCCCAGTGCCGGGCGAAGGAGAACGAGTGGTGGCTCTCCAGCCACCCGCCTGACGTATGGAAGCGGTCGTCGGCCCGGCGCACGTCGATCATCCGCGCGGTCAACGCGAATCGGTACCGTCGTCTTCCCATGCGGCTCGTCATCGCCACGTGCTCGGTCGACTACGCCGGCCGGCTCACGGCCCACCTCCCCATGGCCACCCGCCTGCTGATGGTCAAGGCCGACGGCTCGATCTCCATCCACTGTGACGACCGGGCGTTCAAGCCGCTCAACTGGATGAACCCGCCGTGCCGGATCGCCGAGGACGAGAAGCAGTGGGTGGTGACGTCGTCGAAGGGCGACACGCTGACGATCACCATCGAGGAGATCCACAGCGACATCTCGCACGAGCTCGGCGCCGAGCCCGGCCTGCAGAAGGACGGCGTCGAAGCGCACCTGCAGGAGCTGCTGGCGGCCAACTGCGACTGCCTGCTCGAGGGGCTCCGGCTGGTGAAGCGAGAGTTCGCGACGGACATCGGTCCGGTCGACCTGCTGTGCCGTGACGCCGACGGCGGCGCGGTGGCCGTCGAGATCAAGCGCGTCGGCGACATCGACGGCGTCGAGCAGCTCACGCGCTACCTGGAGCGCATGGACCACGACCCCATGCTGCGGCCGGTCCGCGGCATCTTCGCCGCCCAGCACATCAAGCCCCAGGCCAAGGTGCTGGCCGCGGCCCGCGGGATCACCTGCGTCGAAGTCGACTACGACGCCCTCCGCGGCATCGAGAGCGACGTCCTCTCGCTGTTCTAGGGGTAGAGGTCACGCATGCCCGATCCGCGTGAGCAGCAGCCCAAGCCCGAGGACCTCACCGAGGAGGAGAAGCAGGCCGACCCGGCG
>DASUCO010000134.1:0-6153 GCA_036275955.1 Acidimicrobiales bacterium | reverse complement strand
GACACCGGCTGCGGGATGGCGCCCAGCTTCCACGTGGCGATGCACGCCTCGTAGAACTCGATGCCGTTGGGGAGGCCGATGGTGACGAAGTCGCCCTCCTTGACCCCCATGCGCTCGTACGTGCGGGCCAGCTTGTTCGTGTGCAGCTCGAGCTCGACGCGCGTGATCGTGCGCTGCTCGACGGTCGAGGCCTCCATGGCGACCTGGGTGATCGACGGTCGCCCGGGATCGGCCTCGGCCAGCCACCTGATCGCCGCCCCGATGGGCATGAGTGCCATTGGCGGCGAACGTAACCGACCTAGAGGACGTTGCCGAAGCGGTGCATGGTCCGGCTGATGGCCTGCTCGCGGAGCCAGCGGAGGAGCTCGATGCGGCCGTCGCCGGTGATCGGCTGATCGTCGACGACCACACCGGCGGCGTGGGCGGCCCGCAGCACCTCGTCGGACGCGCCGTGCGGCACGCGCAGCCGGTCGACCGCGAGGTCGGGCACGCCGGTGGTGAACACCACTCGGGTGCCGGTGCGGGCCGATGCCCGCTGGCAGATTGCGCGCTCCTCGGCGCTCAGCTCGCCGTGCACGCACACCCCTCGCGGCAGCGCCCGGTAGCGGAGGATGTTGGCCTCGACCCGCAGCCCGGTGGCATCGGACGCCTCGTAGCCGTCCCACGTCGACGCGTCCAACGGCGCCGGCGCCCACCGACCCAGCGACGCGACGTAGTGCGGCCCGCCCGCCTTCACCGTGGGTCCGACCACCGAGCGCTTCCACCCGCCGAAGGGCTGGCGACGGACGATGGCCCCCGTGATGTGCCGGTTCACGTAGAGGTTCCCCGCCTCGACGCCGTCGATCCACCGGTCGACCTCGGCCGGGTCGAGCGAGTGGATCCCGGCGGTGAGGCCGAACGGCACGGCGTTCTGCACGGCGAGCGCCTCGTCGAGGTCGGCCACGCGCACCACGCCCAGCACGGGGCCGAAGCACTCCGTCATGTGGAACGGCGAACCGGCCCGCACGCCCAGCTTCACGCCCGGCGACCACAGCACGTCGGTGTGACGCACCGGCTCGACCAGCCACGACTCACCTCGTCGCAGGTGCCGGAGCGCGTCGTCGAGCGGGCCCGACGGCGGGTGGATGACCGGGCCGACCACCGAGCGCAGGTCGGACGGCAGCCCGACGTGCAGGCTGTGCACCGCGTCGGCCAGCTGGCGCGTGAACCGCTCGTCGTCGTGCACGGACGCCTCGACGATGGCGAGGCTGGCGGCCGAGCACTTCTGCCCGGCGTGCCCGAACGCCGAGCGCACCAGGTCGCGCACGGCGAGGTCGACGTCGGCCGCCGCGGTGATGACCAGCGCGTTCTTGCCGCTCGTCTCCGCGTGCAGGCGGAGGTCGGGACGCCAGCCCAGGAACAGCTGGGCCGTCTCGTAGGAGCCGGTGAGGATCACCGCGTCCACACTTGCGTGGGTGATGAGCCGCTTGCCCACCGCGCCGTCCGGCGTGGGGAGGAACTGGAGGACGTCGCGCGGCACGCCCGCCTGCCAGCAGCACTCCGCGAGCAGGCGGCCGACCAGCACCGCCTCCGGCGCCGGCTTGAGGATCACCGCGCTCCCGGCCGCCAGCGCGGCGGTGACCCCGCCGAGCGGGATGGCCAGCGGGAAGTTCCACGGTGACGCCACCACCACGGTGCCGTACGGCTCGAAGGCGGGATCGTCGATGGCGTGGTGCGCGTACCAGCGGGCGAAGTCGACCGCCTCGCTGACCTCGGCGTCGCCCTCGGCCACCACCTTGCCGGTGTCGGCGGCCATCGCCGCCAGCAGCTCACCCCGACGGTCGGCCAGCGCGTTGCCGACGGCGTGCACGAGCGCCCGGCGCTCCGCGATCGGCCGCGCCCGCCACTCGCGCCCTCCACGTCGAGCCGCGTCGACCGCCTCGTCCACCAGTGCGTCGTAGGCCTCGACGAAGCGGTAGACGTCGGCTCGCCCCGTCAGCGGGCCGGTGACCTCGCGACCGGCGACGACGGCGTGCACCTGCGTCGGCAGCCGCGTCGCCATCGCGTCACGCAGCCACGCCCGGTTCTGGGGCAGCACGAAGTCGGTGTCCGGCTCGTTGACGAACGGCTCGTCCGGCTCCACCGAGTTGCTCTCGCGTCCACGGTCCTGCTGCCGTCGCGGCGTGGTGGACACCGACGCCGAGTCGGCGACGGCGCGCACGAACTTGTCGCGCTCCTCGTCGAGCTCGGAACCGCTGAAGAGGTGCCGCAGGAAGTTCTGCGGCGCCGCGTTCTCCTCGAGCCGACGCACCAGGTAGGCGATGGCCGAGTCACGCTCCGTGCGACTCACCACCGGCGCGTACAGGAGGATGCCGCCGGCGATCGCCTGCACCGCCTCGGCCTGCGGCTGGGCCATGCCCTCGAGCATCTCGATCTCGACCCGGTCGCTCTCCTGCACCAGCGCCCACGCCACGTCGTAGAGGTTGTGGCTGGCGACCCCGACCCGCAGCGCCGGCCCCACGTCGAGGGCCGTCGCCAGCAGCCGCTTGTAGCTGGCGTCGACGTCGGCCTTCGACGCGTACGGCGCCTGCTCCCAGTCCCGCAGCTCGGCCTCGACCCGCTCCATGGCGAGGTTGGCGCCCTTGACGATGCGCACCTTGACGTGGGCGCCAGTGCGCGCATGACGCGTCATGGCCCATGCCGCCAGCTCGTCGAGCGCGCCGTGGGAGTCGGGCAGGTACGCCTGCAGCACGATGCCGGCATCGATTCGCTCGTGCTCGGGTTCGTCGAGCACGCGCATGAACGCCGCCATGGTGAGCTGGAGGTCCTTGTACTCCTCCATGTCGAGGTTCACGAACGTGCCGGTGGCGCTTGTCGCCGCGTAGAGGCGGCGCAGGCGCTGGCACACGAGGTCGACCGACTGGTCGAACGCGATCACGTTCAGCTGCGAGCAGATGGCCGACAGCTTCACCGACACGTAGTCGACGTCCGGTCGTTCGGCCAGGGCGATGGTCGCCGCCAGCCGCCGCTCGGCTTCGTCCTCGCCGAGGATGGCCTCGCCCAGGAGGTTGACGTTGAGGCGGATGCCGGCGGCCCGTCGCTTGGCGATGTGCCGCTTCAGCTCGGGGTCGTGGGCCGAGATGATGACGTCGCTCGTCTCGCCGCGGATGCGCGAGCGCACCAGCGGCATCACCACCTTGGGCACGACGTTCGCTGCTCGAGCACCGACGCGCAGCAGGATGCGATCGACCGGACTGGCGAACCGCGGCAGTCCGTGCTGCTTGACCAGCGCCAGGAACCGCCGGGCGGCCCGCTCGTCGTCGCGGATGCGCAGCAGCTGGTCGGCGAAGCCGATCGAGAGCTTGGTCCCGGCCTCGTCGGCCACCAGCCGGCCCAAGCGAGCCTGACCCTTGTCGTCCGCCGTCTCGGCCAGCAGCCGCTCCGCCAGGGCGACGGCCCGCTCGACCTCTTCGCTCACCGCCAGGAGCGTACGTAGCCCTCGACGCTGGACCTCTCACCCTCGGCCGTGAGCACCAGCGGCCGGCGGGCGTCGATGTTGATCGCCACCTCGTCGGCGAACCCGCCCGGCCCCCGCTCCTCGCTGCGCTGGACGGCCTTGGGCTGCGGCCCGTGGTGGATGCCGGACGGGTGGAACGTGAGCATCCCCTCGGTGATCCCGGCCCGCGACATGAACTCGCCGCGGTGGTAGAAGATCACCTCGTCGTAGTCGACGTTGCGGTGGAAGAACGGCAGCCGCAGCGCGTCGGGGTCGGACTCCAGCGGCCGTGGCGCGAACGTGGCGACGACGAAGCCGGGCCCGAGCAGCGTCGTGTGCACCGACGGCGGCAGGTGGTAGCGGGGCGACACCACCGGGCGGATGTCGTCGACGTTGAGCCGCCAGGGCGCCAGGTCGCCCTTCCAGCCGACGACGTCGAACGGGTGGAACGGGTAGGTGATCGTCGTCGTCGTGCCGCGCCGCAGCAGCCGGATCTCGAACTCGCCCTGCTCGTCACGCGGCTCGGGCTCGGGCACCTCGAGGATGGCCGGGTCGAACAGCGCGTGGCGGCCGAGCAGCCCGCGGTCGGGCAGCTGCATGCGACCCTCGAGCGCCTCGACGACGAGCACCTCGGTGAGCTCCTCGCAGTCGAAGCGGTGCGTCGTGGTGCGCGGGATCAGCAGGTAGTCACCGGCGCGGTAGCGCAGCGGGCCGTACTCGGTGCCCAGCACGCCGCTCCCCCGGTGCACGAAGCACAGGGCGTCGCCGTCACCGAAGCGCCAGAACGCCTCGCCCCGCGGCCGCCACGTCGAGATGCGCACCTCGTCGTTGACCAGCAGCGCGACCGGCGCGTCGTCGACGGTCAGTGCCGATGGATCCAGCGCGTGCGGCTGCAGCGGGCCGACGACGTCGGTCCAGCCCGTCGGGGCGTGCAGCCGGTAGAGATGCGAAGCCGGTCCGCTGAACCCGTCCCGCCCGTGCTCCTCCTCGACGGTGCCCGGCGGCAGCCCGGCGTGCGCCTGCTTGGACGTCGTGCCGCGCACCCACTGAGGATCCATCGATCTACAGGTTGCCGCGTCGGTCCTGGTCGCGCTCGATGGCCTCGAACAGCGCCTTGAAGTTGCCCTCGCCGAAGCCGCGGGCGCCGCGCCGCTCGATGATCTCGAAGAACACCGTGGGCCGGTCGGTCACCGTCTCGGTGAAGATCTGCAGCAGGTACCCGTCCTGGTCCTTGTCGGCCAGGATGTTCAGCCGCTGCAGGTCGTCCCACGGCAGCTCGACACCAGCAAGTCGCTCCTTGGCCTCGACGTAGTACGCCTCGGGCACGGTCATGAACCGCACGCCGCGCGCCCGCAGCGCGTCGACGCTGGCCACGATGTCGTTCGTCTGCAGCGCCAGGTGCTGCACGCCGGGACCGACGTAGGTCTCGATGTACTCCTGGATCTGGCTCTTCTTGCGTCCCTCGGCCGGCTCGTTGAGCGGCATCACGATCTTGGTGCCGTCCCACACGACGGTCGACATGAGCGCCGAGTACTCGGTGGAGATCTGCGCGTCGTCGAAGTGCACGAGCTGCCGGAACCCGAGCACCTCGCTGTAGAAGCGGACCCAGTGCTCGAGCTTGCCCAGCTCGACGTTGCCGACGACGTGGTCGATCGACCGGAGCCCGACGGGGGGACCCGCAGGCGTCGGGGGAAGCCCGTCGGCGTGGTAGCCGGGCTCCAGTCGACCGGCCGTGTACCGCCGTCGATCCACGAAGGTGTGCACGGTCTCGCCGTAGGTGCCGATCTGCGCCAGGCGCAGGGTCCCGCTGTCGTCGTCCTCGCTCCACGGCTCGCGCACGGGGCGACCGCCGCGCTCGACGGCCAGCGCGTACGCACGGTCGGCGTCGTCGACCAGCCAGGCCAGGTCGTGCACGCCGTCGCCGTGGGCGCGGACGTGCGCGGCGATCGGCGAGTCAGGCGTGAGCGCGCCGGAGACGACGAAGCGGATGTCGCCCTGCTCGAGCACGTACGACGCCTTGTCGCGCACCCCGGTCTCGGGGCCGGCGTACGCGGTGCACTCGAAGCCGAACGCGGCCATGAGGAAGCCGCTGAAGGTGCGGGCGTTGCCGACCCACCACTCGATGCAGTCCCACCCGAGCAGGTGGGCGGCGGGGACATCCGCGGTGGTGCGCTCGGTGATCGTCATCCCCGGGATCGTGCCCCCGACTGGCGTTTCGTACAATGACAGGCAGGGTTGTCCAGACGTAGCATCACGCTCGATGCCCCCGCGGGAGAAGACGTCCGATCTGGACGAGGTGGACCGGACGATCGTGGCGCTCCTCCGGGCCGACGGCCGGATGTCGGTCAACGAGGTGGCCAACCAGGCCCACATCTCCCGGGCCACCGCGTACGCCCGGCTCGAGCGGCTGCGCTCCACCGGCGTCATCGCCGGCTTCCAGGCCACGGTCGACCCCGTCGCGGTCGGGCTGCCGGTGACGGCGCTGATCCTCATCAACCTCGAGCAGAAGAACTGGCCGTCGGTGCACGACGCGCTGGGCGCCATCCCCGGCGTGCAGTGGTCGGCGTTCACCAGCGGGTCCTTCGACATGGTCATGCTCGTGCGCATGAAGGACGTCGCCGCGCTGCGCGACGTCGTGCTCGTGCAGCTGCACGGGCTGAAGTTCGTGAAGTCGAGCC
>DASUCO010000133.1:0-5390 GCA_036275955.1 Acidimicrobiales bacterium | reverse complement strand
GCCAGCAGCTTGTGCGTCGGTCCCGCGAACCGTGTGCCGCCACCGGCGGCCAGCAGGATGGCGACTACTTCCAGGCGAGCGACCAGACGCGGAACGTGCCGTTGAGCCCCTTGAGCTCGACCTCGCGGTGATCGCTGAACTCGAGATCACCGCTGGAGTCGGTGAGCTCCTTCGTCAGCGACGACACCAGGATCTCCCCGCCGCGAGCAGTGCCGGCGATGCGCGACGCCAGGATCACGTTGCGTCCGTAGAGGTCGTCGCCCTCGCGGATGACCTCGCCGGTGTGCAACCCCATCCGCACCGGCAGATCCTCGTCGTGGAACGACCGCTGCAGCGAGACCGCGCACAGGAGCGCCTTGCGGGCGGACGGGAACGCCAGCAGGAACCCGTCGCCCTGCTGCTTGAGCTCGATGCCCCCGTGGTCGAGGACGCACTGGCGGACCTGCTCGTTGTGCTTGTTCAGCACCCGCATCCAGCGGATGTCGCCCAAGCCCTCGGTCATCTCCGTCGAGCCCTCGATGTCGGTGACGAGCAGGGTGACCGTCCCCTCCGGCGTCGGGTTGGTGTGTCCCGAGACCGACGATGTCGACGGCGCCGGCGGGGCGGGCGTGGCCGACGCTGCCTGCTCACCGATCCACTCGGGGATGGCGGCCAGGGCCCGCTTGGTCGCCTCGCGCGCCTGTTGGATCGCCTCGAGCTTCGCCTGCTGGATGGCCTCGTGGACGTCACGCCGGGCGTCGTGGCGGGCGTCGTGGACGCCGCGGAACGCCTCGCGGCGCGCGTTTCGGTTCCGCTTGCGCTCCTCGCGACGGGCCCGCTCGACCTCGGGTGACGCCTTGCTCTTCACGGTGACGCCGCCCATGAGCGCCAGGCCGGTGATGCGGACCGTCGGACTGCCGGGGAGGACGGGCACGTCGGCCGTCTTGTCGTCGAAGGCGCCCATGAAGCCGACGCCCTCCACGTGCACCGCGATGCCCTCGGGCACGATGACGTCGACGCCGCCCATGATGGCGTAGCAGCGGATCGTGATCTCGTCCCCGTGGATCTCTGCGTCGCGCAGGTCGATGTTCGCCCCGCCCATGAGCGCCAGCACCGTCGTCTCGTCCTCGACGCGCCAGCGACCCTTCCGAGCGGCGCCCGACATGACGGCCACCGTCCACTTGATGGCCTTGCGGGTGCGGCTCGTGTCGCCGGTGGTGGCCACGCCCATCTGGGATGCGGGGACGGGCAGATCGCTGGTGATGTCGGTCAGCTCACCGATGGTGCGGGCGGCGTAGACGCGGTTGATGCGCTCGGAGAACTCGTCGAGGTCGATCCGGCCCTCGCTGCAGTGGGCGCGCAGGACGTCGACGACGTACTCGCGCTCCGCGTCAGAGGCGCGGATCTCCGGGGTGAGGCCCCCGAACCCCTCCAAGCTCATGGCAGCACCAGTCTCACAGACGATGGATGGGGCCGTCCGCATCTCTGAGGCTCGGAGCGTCGACGCCGGTGCGCCGGGCGATGATCTCGGCGCAGATGGCCACCGCCGTCTCCTCGGGAGTGCGGGCGCCCAGGTCGAGGCCGATGGGGGCCAGGATCCGGGCCAGCTCGGCGTCGGTCACGCCCTCGTCCCGCAGGCGCTTCTCCCGCTCGTCCGACGTGCGCCGGCTCCCCATGGCGCCCAGATAGCCGACCTTCGTACGGAGCGCGGCCTGGATGGCCGGGACGTCGAACTTGTGGTCGTGGGTGAGCACGCAGACGGCGTCGCGCGGGCCCAGGGTGTCGCCCACCCGCTCCAGCAGGCGGTGGGGCCAGTCGACGACGACCTCATCGGCCAGCGGGAACCGCTGGGTGGTGGCGAACACCTCACGGGCGTCGCACACCGTCACGCGGTAGCCGAGGACCTTGGCCACCCGCACGAGGGCGGCGGTGAAGTCGACGGCGCCGAAGATCAGCATGCGGGGCGGCGGGGCGTACGTCTCGACGAAGACCGACACCTCGTCCTGGCGCGCTTCGCCGTGCTCCCCGTAGTGGCGGACGCCGCTGGTGCCGGCGTCGAGCTCGGCGCGCACGTCGCGGATGACGACGCGGTCGAGGTCCTCGTTGCCGAGCGAGCCGGTGACCTCGTCGTCGACGACGATCGAGCGGCCGGCGTCGGGGCCGGCGACGACGGTGGCCATGGCGATCGGCGTCTCGTCCTTGATGGCGGTCGCGACGCGATCGAAGCGGTCCCACCAGTCGAGCTCCTCGAGGAACAGGTGGATGGTGCCGCCGCAGGTGAGGCCGACGGCGAACGCGTCGTCGTCGCTGTAGCCGAACGTGCAGATCTGGCCGGTGCGGTTGCCCTCGAGCAGGCCGAGGGCCTCGGTGACGACGGCGCCCTCGACGCAGCCGCCGCTGACGGAGCCGGCCACCTCGCCGTCCTCGTTGACCGCCATGGCCGCACCGGGGAGGCGAGGGCCGGAGCCCTCCACGTCGACGACCCGGGCCAGAGCGACGCGCTTGCCGGCGCGGTGCCACCGCTGCAGGTCCCTCAGGATCTCTCTCATGCCGCGATGACCTCGGCCAGCTGTTCCAGGGACGCGACGGAGTGGCCTTCCATGAACTGGTCAACGTGCGGGAGGGCGGCTGCCATTCCGGCGGCCAGCGGCGCGTAGCCAGGCGACGCCTTGAGCGGGTTCACCCACACGACCCGGTGGGCGACGCGGTGCAGGCGGGTCATGTGCTCGCCCAGCAGGGCGGCGTCGCCCCGATCCCAGCCGTCGCTGAGCACGACGATCACCGCGCCCCGGGCCATGCCCCGGATGCCCCACCGGTCGGCGAACTCGCCGATGGTGTCGCCCAGGCGGGTGCCGCCCGACCAGTCGACGACGGCTTCGCTGGCGTGGGCCAGGGCGGCGTCGGGGTCGTGGCTGGCCAGGTGTCGGGTGAGGCGCGTGAGGCGGGTGCCCATGGCGAACACCTCGATGTGGCGGCGGGCGAGCACCGCGGCGTGGGCGAAGCGCAGCAGGGCGCGCGCGTAGGGCGCCATCGAGCCACTCACGTCGATGAGCAGCACGACGCGACGGGTGCGCTCCCCGGGCTCGCTCCACTGCAGGTGCAGCGGCTCGCCGCCCGCCTTCATGGCGGCGGCGACGGTGCGGCGCATGTCGAGCCGGCCCGACGAGCCCGGCCGCCGACGCCGCGCCCGTCGGCGGGCGCCGCTGAAGCGCATGCGGTCGAGCAGCCGGTGCAGCTCGGCTCGCTCGGCGTCGCTCACCGTCGCCAGGTCCTGGCGGCGCAGCACCTCGGTGGGGCTCCAACGCACCTCCACCGTCCGCCCCTGCGGCGCCTCGTCGCCCTCGACATCGTCCGGCGCGTCCTCGTCGTCCCGCAGCACCTCGACGACCTCGTTCTGGGCGGGTTCCTCCCCCCGCCAGGGGGTGGATCCCGCCCAGAACACGCGGAAGGCGGCGTCGTAGGTGGGGATGTCCTCGGGGCGGTGGACGAGGGTGGCGCGGCCGGCCCAGTAGACGGCGTCCCGGTCGTCGAGGCCGACGGCGTCGAGGGCGTCGACGTAGGCCGTCATCCCGCCGGTGGTGACCTCCATGCCGGCGGCCCGCAGCAGGCGTGCAAAGGCAACGGGGATCATGACGACAGGTGCTCGACCCTCGCCGAAGGCCCCGATCGAGCACCGGGACGGGGGACGACGGCACGGGGTCCGCCGGGAAACACGATCACGGGAGCTGCATGCCCATGCCCTCGGCACGGGCGCGGGCACCGCTGATGAGCGCGTCCAGACCGGCGGCGCGGATGCGCTCCTGGTCCTCGCGGTACTTGAGCACGGTGCCCAGCGTGGCGTTCACCGACGCGGCGTCGAGCTCGGTGCGGCCCAGTGTGGCCAGCGCCGCCGCCCAGTCGATCGTCTCCGCCACGCCCGGCGGCTTGTAGAGGCCGGCATCGCGGAACGCCTCCACAGCGGCCGCCACCTGGCGGGCGAGCTTGTCGGACGCCTCCGGCGCGCGCAGGCGCACGATCGCCACCTCGCGGTCGAAGCTCGGGTGCTCGACCCAGTGGTAGAGGCAGCGACGCTTCAGCGCGTCGTGCACGTCGCGCGTGCGGTTCGACGTGATGACGACGACGGGCGGCTTCTCGGCCGAGAACGTGCCGACCTCGGGGACTGACACCGTGTAGTCGCTGAGGATCTCGAGGAGGAACGCCTCGAACTCGTCGTCGGCGCGGTCGACCTCGTCGATCAGGAGCACCGGCGGTGGCCCCTCGCGCGGCGACAGCGCGTCGAGCAGCGGACGCCGGATGAGGAACCGCTCGTCGTACAGGTCGGCTTCGAGCTCGTCGACCGAGCCGACCGTGTGCGCCGCCTCAGCCGCCCGCAGGTGGAGCAGCTGGCGGGCGTGGTCCCACTCGTAGACGGCCGATGCCACGTCGATGCCCTCGTAGCACTGCAGGCGCAGCAGCTCGCCGCCCGTCCAGCGCGACAGCACCTTGGCCAGCTCGGTCTTGCCGACGCCGGCCTCGCCCTCGAGCAGCAGCGGCCGCTGCAGGCGGAGCGCGAGGAACACCGCGGTGGCCAGGCCCTCATCGGGCAGGTAGCCGTGCTCGGTGAGCGCGGCCTCGACCTCGGCGACGTCCTCGACCTTCACGGACGCAGCCTACGAGCCCGGCGTTTTGGTGATGTCAGCGGTGCGGTTCCGCCCCGCTGGCATCACCAGAACCGCTACTTGGATGCTTCCTCCAGGCCCCGGCGCACCAGCACGCGGGCCAGGTGGCGACGGAACTCCTCGCTGGCGTTGATGTCGGGCGACGGCGACGCGTCCTGGTCCGCCACGGCGGCGGCGTCGGCGAGGGACGCACCACCGGCCAGCGCCTGCTCGGCGGCGGTAGCGCGGATGGGCGTCGGGCCCATGTTCACGAGGCCGATGCCGGTCACGCCATTGCGCACGACGGCGGCGCCGACGATGGCCCAATCCTGCGCCCGCTTGGTCAGCTTCTGGAACGACCAGCCGGCGCCGGGCACCTTCGGCACGCGGATCTCGGTGAGCAGCTCGTCGGGGCCGAGCGCCGTCTCGAGGAAGCCGGTGAAGAAGTCCGAGGCGGCCACCTCGCGCTCGCCCGACTGGCCGCGGACGACCATCGTGCCGCCGAGGGCGAGGATCACGGCTGGGAGGTCGGACGCCGGGTCGCCGTGGGCGATGGAGCCGCCGATGGTGCCGCGGTGGCGCACCTGCTGGTCGCCGACCTGACCGGCAGCGTGGGCGAGGATCTCGACCTGCGCCTTGAGCAGGTCGCTGTGCTGCACGTCGTGGTGGCGCGTCAGGGCGCCGATGGCGATCTGATCGCCGGCCTCGCGGATGTAGGACAGCTCCTTGACGCGGCCCACGTCGATCAGCACCGACGGCGTGGCGAAGCGCAGC
>DASUCO010000132.1:0-8972 GCA_036275955.1 Acidimicrobiales bacterium | reverse complement strand
TGACCTACGTGAACGGCGCGCCGTTCCAGCCCGCGGTCGCCGTCGGCCTGCAGCTGCCCGACGCGTACTTCGACGAGCTGCGGCTCGATCTGCTGGCCAAGCGCGACGTCATGGTGAGCGCGCTGTCAGCGGCAGGCTTCGAGACGTTCGTGCCGGCCGGCACCTACTTCGTCACTGCCGACATACGAGGGCTCACCGACGAGGACGGCTACGACTTCTGTCGCTCGCTGCCCGAGCGCTGCGGTGTCGTGGCGGTGCCGACGTCGGTGTTCTACGGCGACCCGTCGCTGGGGCGCAGCGTGATCCGATTCACCTTCTGCAAGCGGCTCGAGGTGCTCGAAGAGGCGGCGACGCGACTGAAGGCGCTGGCATGAAGGTCGCCGCCGTCCAGCACGACATCGCCTGGGAGGACCGCGACGCGACGCTCGAGGAGCTGACCCGACGGCTGGCGACGATCGAGGCCGACCTGATCGTGCTGGCCGAGCTGTTCGCCGTCGGGTTCACGATGGCGCGGGAGGTGGCCGAGCCGCCGGATGGGCCGACGACGCAGTGGCTTGTGTCGCAGGCCGCCGCCCGGGCGGCGTGGGTGGGGGGCTCGATCCCGGTCGTGCTGGCCGGCGCCGACCGACCGTCCAACGTGTTCACGCTGGCGTCGCCGACGGGCGAGGTGCACCGGTACGCCAAGCGCCACCCGTTCGCGTACGCCGGCGAGGACGAGCACTACGCACCGGGCGACGCGCGCGTCACCGTCGACGTCGACGGCGTCCGCACGTCGCTCACCGTCTGCTACGACCTGCGCTTCGCCGACGCCTACTGGCCCCTCGCGGCCGACACCGACCTGTACCTCGTCGTGGCGTCGTGGCCCCAGGCGCGGCGACACCACTGGCGGACGCTCCTCGCGGCGCGGGCCATCGAGAACCAGGCGTACGTCGTCGGCGTGAACCGGGTCGGCTCCGGTGGTGGGCTCGACTACGCCGGCGACACGTGCATCATCGATCCGCTGGGCGAGGTGCTCGCCTCAGCGGCGGCGGTGGAGACGGTCGTGCTGGCAGATGTCGATCCTGCGGTCGTGGCCAAGGTGCGCGCCGAGCTCCCGTTCCTGGTCGATCGCCGGAACGACTGATGGACCGTCTCGCGCTGCTCGCCGACGAGGGCGCCCGCTTCGTCGCCGCCATCGAGCGGGGCGAACCGGGGGCAACGGTGCCCTCGTGCCCGGAGTGGACGCTGCGCGAGCTCGTGCACCACACCGGCGGCATCCACCGGTGGGCGACACGCGTCGTCAGCGAGCGGCGGGCCGAGCCCATCGACGAGGAGCTGGAGGCGATCGCCGGCGGCTGGCCGGCGGACGATGACCTGGCGCCGTGGTTCCGCGCTGGTCACACGTTGCTGGTCGACGCGCTGCGGTCGGCGCCCGACGACCTCGAGTGCTGGGCCTTCCTGCGCGCCGCGTCACCCCGGGAGTTCTGGTCGCGGCGGCAGCTGCACGAGACGACCATCCACCGGGTGGACGCCGAGCTGGCGTCGGGCGGTGTTTCGGAGGTCGACGTGGAGCAGGCCGTCGACGGCATCGACGAGCTGCTGACCGCGTTCCTGCCTCGCCGCTCGAGCCGGCTCAAGCCGGAGACGACGAAGACGATCGCCGTGCAGCCGACGGATGCCGACAGCGCGTGGCTCGTCACGGCCGGCCCCGAGGGCGCCACGACCGAGCGGGTGCGCAGTGACGCCGACGCCGTCGTGCGCGGCACGGCGGCCGACCTGTACCTGCTGGTGTGGAATCGCCGGTCGCTCGACGGGCTCGACGTCAGTGGGGACGCGTCGCTCCTAGACCTGTGGCGCTCGAGCGTGCAGGTGCGCTGGTCCTAGTTGTTGCTCCATCGGCTGAGCGAGGTCGAGCGGAGCGTTACCTGCGCCTCGGCGAGCGCATGACCTCGTCTCAGTCGACAGCGTCCGGGTCGGTCGACGGCCCGACGTTGGCGTGGAGCCAGGCGTTGGTCGGCCCCAGCTTGCGCCACGTGGCGGCCACCCGGTCGGCCGCCTTCTTGGTGCCCATCCACGCCGCCGGGTCGAGCTGCATGCCGAAGTACAGGCCCTTGTGGCGGAGGAGATCCCCGCGCGGATGCTCCTTGTCGAACCCGGGTGGCACCCGCTTGAGCTGCTCGCCGCCGACCTCGAACCCGGCCCTGGTGGCCGCTGTGACCAGCTTCGTCAGCTCGGGTCCGGTCTTCTCGTCGGCCACCGCGGCGCGGTAGCGGGCGATCTGGTCCTTCGCCATGCGGTAGTAGCCGCCACCCAGGTACATGCCCTCGGGTGAAAGCGCGAAGTAGTAGATCGAGCCGTCGGCCGCACGCGTCGTCGCGCCGAGGTTGGTCTTGTACGGCGTCTTGTCCTTGGCGAAGCGCACGTCGCGGTACGGGCGGAAGATCTTGCCGGGCCCGAACTCGGACGACAGCTCGGTGAGCAGCGCCTCCACCGGCCCGCGCACGTTGGTCTCGTACCGCTCCTTGTTCGCCGTCCACCACGTCTTCGTGTTGTCGGCGGCGAGCTCTTCGAAGAAGTCGAACGCGTCGGCCGGGATGCCCTTGAACACGGGCCGGGAGGCTATTCGGTGGGTTCGAACCCGGCCCGGAACGCGTCGCGGACGTCGTCGTAGTCGTCCCAGGCGTCCTCGTCGGTGACGAAGTTCAGCGCGTAGCCGGTGTCGCCGACCACGAACCCGAGGTCGTCGGCGTGCTGGCCGGAGAACGTGAACTCCCAGATGGCGGCCTCGTAGTCGCGGAAGTCGGTCTCCTCCAGGCGGATCCGCTCGTAGTCAGGGTGCTCCCGCTCGAACGCCTTCTCCTGCTGCTCCCACGCCTTCACCGGGTCGCCGTCGGCGGACGGGGGCGACACCGAGTCGACCCGCAGGTACGAGCCGTCGGGGGCGGTGAAGTCGCTGCCATTGCGCACCCAGTCGACCGGGTGCCAGATGCGGTAGCCGTCGCCCTCGTAGGGGATCCACGTCTCGGGCACGCCGTCCGGCCGCTCGAGATCCGGCAGGAGCGACTCGGTGGTCGTGGGCGCCTCCGTCGTGGTGGTGCTCTCCTCCCCGGCTGGCGGTGCCGTCGTCTCCGGGGCGACTGTGGTCTCGGTCGTCGTGCCGGGGTCGTCGTCGTTCTGGCTCTGGGCCAGCGCGATGGCGCCGATGCCGATCAGCAGGGCCAGCGCCGCCAGCGCGGCCAGCAGCTTCCCACCGCTGCCAGATCGCGCCGGCACCGGGCGCGTCGCGGGCCGAACGGGTTCTCGGGCCATGGGTGCCGGCGGTACCGGCCTGGTCGTCCCGAGAACCTGGGTGGGGGTGGCGGTGACGACCGTGGGCGCCTCGCCGTCGACGACGGCGCGGAGCAGCCGCGTGGTCTCCTCGACCGAGGGGCGGCCCGCGGGATCCTTGGTGAGGAGCGCAGCGATGACGGGCGCCAGGGGACCGGCGAGGCGCGACGGGCGAGGCGGCTCGTGCAGCACCGCGTGGAGGGTCGGCAGCGTGTCGCCCTTGTCGAACGGCGCCTCGCCCTCCACGACGAAGTGGAGCAGCGCGCCGAGGCCCCAGAGGTCGGACGCCGCCGTTGCCCGCTCGCCGCGAGCCGCCTCGGGTGACAGGAACTTCGGCGTGCCCATGACGAGACCGGTGGCGGTGAGGTCGGGGTCCTCCTTGATGGTGGCGATCCCGAAGTCGGCCAGCTTCACGCTCCCGTCCGCCAGCACCATCACGGTCCCCGGCTTGACGTCCCGGTGCACGACGCCGGCGCGGTGGGCGGCGCCCAGCGCCTCGGCCACCTGCAGGCCGACCTGGGCCGCCGCCCGCGGGTCGAGCGGACCGTCGTCGCGGATGGCGTCGTCCAGCTGCTTTGCGGTCACCAGCTCCATGACCAGGTACAGGTGATCGGGGTCGTCGACGATGTCGAACACCCGGACGGTGCGGGGGTGGTCGATCTGCGCCGCGGCGCGGCCTTCGCGCATGGCCCGCTCGCGGATCTCCTCCCGGCGCCGGTCGCCGGTGCGGGCCAGGTCGACGACCTTCACCGCCACGCGGCGGCCGAGCACCGTGTCCTCCGCCTCCCACACCTCCCCCATGCCACCGGCGCCGATGCGGCGCAGGAGCTGGTAGCGGGACGCGATCAGCTGCTCGGTGTCCTCGGGCACCCTGCAGGGGTACCCCAGGGCAGACTGCCCCAATGCGGATCCTCATCACCGGGTGCTCCACCGGCATCGGCCGGGCGTCGGCCGTCGAGCTGACCAAGCGAGGGCACGAGGTGGTGGCCACCGCCCGGCGGCCCGAGGCCCTGGCCGACCTGGACGTGGCCGCCACGCTGGCGCTCGACGTCGACGACCCGGATTCGGTGGCGACCGCCATCGCCGCCGCGGGCACGGTCGATGTGCTGGTCAACAACGCCGGCTTCGAGATCAGCGGCCCGGGCGAGCTGATGCCGATCGACGAGGTCCGAGCGATGTTCGAGACCAACTTCTTCGGCGTGCTGCGGATGATGCAGGCGGTCATCCCCCAGATGCGTGAGCGGGGGAGCGGCGTGATCGTCAACGTGTCGTCCGTCGCCGGCCGCGTGTCCCAGCCCTACGGGGGCTTCTACTCGGCGTCGAAGTTCGCGGTGGAGGCGTTGACCGAGGGCTTCAAGTACGAGCTCGGACACTTCGGCATCCGCCTGCACCTGATCGAGCCGGGCGTGATCGACACCGCGTTCCGCGGCAACATCCGCCACTTCAACAAGGACAGCGAGATCTACGCCGGGCTCACCGAGCAGTGGGAGGGAGCCACCGACAAGCTGCGGGGTGACAACCCGAAGCCCGGACCGGAGCTCGTTGCTGGCGTCATCGCTGACGTCATCGAGGACGACGACGCCGTGCTGCGCCATCCCGTCGGTGACGACGCCCAGCTGGTGATCGGGACGCGCTCGGAGATGGAGTTCGAGGAGTTCGAGACGACGATGCGCGGGGTGCTCGGCCTCGATTGGTGATCAGGCCCGGGTCCAGGCCGCGCCCGACGTGTACCGGCGCAGGCCGAGGCTGAACGCGACCCAGCCGCCGACGCAGAACACGAGCGCGGCGACGACGCCGCCCAGCGCGTCGGCGGCGGTGGGGTCCTCGATGAGTCGGGCGGGCACGGCGGCGATGAACGCGGCCGGCACGACGGAGTAGAGGAGCACCTTCGAGGCGCCGACGAAGATGTCGACCGGGTACGACGACAGGATCATCATGGCGTTGAAGCCCATGTCGCCGATCGTCGTGCGGCCGGTGAAGAAGGCCATCGACCCGGTGAGCACGAGGAAGCCGGTGAGGACGGCGACACCGACGGCGACACCGAACAGGTAGACGGCGATCCGCGCCGGCGTCGGGTCGCCCACGAAGGCGAACAGCACCACGCCGAAGAGGATGTCGCCGAGGTGCACGGTCTCGACGCGCCGCACGAGCAGGTAGGCGAGCGTCGACACCGGCAGGCTCAGCGCGGCGTCGAGGTCGCCGTCGGCCGCGAACCAGCCGATGCGCCGTCCGTTGGCGAGGATCCCGAACGAGATGCCGGCCGACGTCGCCAGCACGGCCAGCAGCACGAGCACCGAGTCGCCGTCCCAGCCGCGCATGGGCCCGACGCGGCGGAAGAACAAGACCCAGAACACGATCCACACGATGTCGTTCAGGACGATCGCCGTGACCTGCGTCCAGAACGCCGACCGGTTCGACCACGCCTCGGCCAGCGCGGCGCGCATCGTCGCCGCGATGACGCTCATGCTTCCCGCTCCACGGCCTTCGGCCGGGCCGCTCGGGCCCCGCTCGCGTGCTCGCTCATCCGCCGACCACCTGCAGCCGTCGCTCGCCGGCGGTGAAGACGAGGTGGGCGGTGACGAGCAGCACCCCCAGCCACGCCACCTGGAGCAGCAGGAGCTCGGGCTCGATGAAGCCGGCCGCCAAGCGCGACGGGACGTACGCCATCGTCATGAACGGCAGGAGCATCGCCGTCCGCTCCAGCCCGTCGGGCAGGACCTGCAGCGGCAGGACCATGCCGCCGAGCACGAAGACGATCTTCTGGTAGAGGAACCAGACGGCGCGGACGTCGCGGGCCCAGAACGCGGCCGCTGCCACGGCGTGCTGGGCCACGAGGTTGCAGGCGATGGCGAGCACGAGGGCCGGGATCGCAAGCACGACACCGAGGGCGCGGGGTGGTGCGCCGCCGACGATGGGGCCGAGCACGGCGGCGGCCGCGCAGCACACGGCGAGACGGGGGAGGGCAGCGCCGATCGCCATCGAGATGCGCACGCCCAGGACCGATGCCGGCCGCAGCAGCTCGGTGGCGACCGCTCCGCTGGCGATGTCGTCGCAGACGAGCTCGATCATCCGCATGTTCAGCGACACGGTCGCCGCCTCCGCCGCCAGCGCGTACCAGGTGACGGCGACCACGCTGTAGCCGACGATCTCGCCGCCGTTGGCCTCGGCCGCCGCTCGCCACAGCGCGCTCATCACGCTGGCGACGACGACGAAGAAGACGATGTTCACGAGCACGCTGCTGCGGTCGCTGGTGTTGCGGCGCGCTGCCGTCGCCATCGAGGTGAGGATGAGTCGGAGCGTCACGATTGGTAGATCTCCGCGATCACGTCCTCCAGCGGGGGGTCGAGAACGGTGATGTCGACGACGCGCCGGTCGCCCAGGACCTCGTCGAGCACGTCGCGCACCGAGCGCACGTCGGTGTCGACCGCCAGCTCGAGCGTGGTGCCCGTGTGGGCGAGGACCTCCACGCCGGACAGCATCGGGGCCGGGACCTCGTCGGCAAAGGTGACCTCGACGAGCTTGCGCGACAGGAGCGTCCGCCGCATGGCGGCGACATCGGCGTCGTGGATGACGGAGCCGTGGTTGATGACGATGGCGCGCCGGGCGACGTGCTCGATGTCGGCCACGTCGTGCGAGGTGAGGAAGATCGTGATCCCCGCCTCCTCGTTCAGCGTGACGAGCAGCTCACGGAACCGCTGCTTGGCCAGGAGGTCGAGTCCGATGGTCGGCTCGTCGAGGAACACGATCTCGGGTCCGTGCAGCAGGCAGGCGGCGAGCTCGCACCGCATGCGCTGCCCGAGGGAGTGCGTGCGGGCCGGCGCGTCGAACAGGTCGGTGGCGTCGAGCAGCTCGCCCAGCTCCGCCACCCGCCGCTCCGCGACCCGGGCGTCCATCCGGTACACGGCGGCCAGCATGCGGAACGACTGGCGCGGCGTGAGCTCGAACCACAGCTGTGAGCGCTGCCCGAAGAGCGTCCCGATCCGCATCGTGAGCTTGCGGCGGTCGCGCCAGGGGACGTAGCCGAGCACGGTCGCCTCGCCAGCCGTCGGGTGGAGGATGCCGGTGAGGATCTTGATCGACGTCGACTTCCCGGCGCCGTTGGGCCCGATGTAGGCCAGGCGCTCGCCCCGCGCCACCTCGAAGCTGATGTCGCGCACGGCCTCGATCGTGCGGGCGCGCATGCTGAACGTCTTCGACAGCGAGCGCGTGGCGATCACCGTCGTCGTCATCAGCGAATTGTCGCGGGCGCCGCGGCGCGGCGCGAGCGATTACCGAGCGCGGTACAGGACGCCGGGGCGGGCGCCGGTGAACTCGCCCTTCTCCATCGTCACCTGACCGGCGACGATCGTGGCCTCGTAGCCGTCGACGCGCTGCACGAGCCGACGGCCGCCTGCGGGGAGGTCGAACACCATCTCCGGCGCGTGCAGGCGCAGGCCGTCGAGATCGATGAGGTTCAGGTCGGCGCGCATGCCGGGCTCGATCGTCCCGCGGTCGGTGAAGCCGTAGGCCCGCGCCGTGCGACGGGTCTGCAGCTCGACCGCCTGCTCGACGGTGAGCTTCTCGCCCCGGCTGCGATCCCGCACCCAGTGCGACAGGTTGAACGTCGTCATCGACGCGTCGCAGATGAGGCCGCAGTGGGCGCCGCCGTCGGACAGGCCGAGGATCGTGTTCGGGTGCGTGATCATCTCGCGGATGGCGTCGTGGTTGCCGTACGTGTACGACGCCAGCGGGGCGAAGATCAGCGCCGTGCCGTCGCGCTCGAGGAGCCAGTCGAGCATGACCTCCTGGGGCGTGCGACCGGTGCGATCGGCGACGGCCTGGGCGCTCGCCTCGAAGGGCGGCTCGTAGTCCGGCGGGTCGCCGAGCGGGAACATGTGCGTCCAGCGCGACATCAGGCCGCGGGCGATGGGACTGTCGGTGCCGATGTCCTCGGACAGGAGGGCGGCCCGGACCTCGGGCTTGCGCAGCTCGGCCACGCGTGCGGCGAGCGGCAGGTCGGCCACCTTGCGGTAGGTGGGGTGGGTGATGAACGGGTGCAGCGACGACTGCAGGCCGAAGAGCATGCCGGTGGGCCGGTTCGAGACCTGGGGCACGATCGGTACGCCCTCGGCCGCGACGCGAGCGACGTCTTCGAGCACCTCGCGGTAGCTGTCTGGGTTCATCGGCGACTGGGCTAGCGCGTAGGTGACGGTGTCGCCGGTGTGCTTGGCGATGTCGTACATCACCTCGCGCTCGGTGGTGGTGGCGTGATCGGACACGAGCTCGAACACGCCGTGGCCGGCGCGGCCGATGGCATCAGCGATCGTCATGAGCTCGTCGACCGGGGCGGTGGTGCCGGGGATCAGCCCGTGCTTGCTGCGGTGGAGGATCGTGCGGGAGGTGGTGAAGCCGATGGCACCGTCGCGCAGGCCCTGCTCGACGAGCTTGGCCATCTCGACGACCTCGTCGTAGGTGGCGTCCTCGTGGGCGCGCTCGCCCATGACGTAGGCGCGCAGCGCGGCGTGGGGGATCTGGGCGGCGATGTCGAGCACGCGCGGCGTGCCGTCGAGCGCGTCCATGTACTGGGAGAAGGACTCCCACTGCCAGTCGATGCCCTCGTGGAGCGCGGTGCCGGGGATGTCCTCGACGCTCTCCATGAGCTCGATGAGGAAGTCCTTGCCGTCGGG
>DASUCO010000131.1:0-18061 GCA_036275955.1 Acidimicrobiales bacterium | reverse complement strand
AGGATCCCCCAGCGCAGCTCGGTCACGTCCGGGCCAGGCGGCTCCGGGTGGCGTCGGCGAACGGGCTCCACAGGTACCAGCGCGGCAGCGCCCGCGTGAGCTTGGGCGGTCCGTCGACGCGGATCGCGCCGCTGGTGACCGCCCTGCTCCACGGCTCGTAGCCCTGGAAGACCTCGGCCAGAGCCGGCGTGGTCGTCGTCACCACGACGTCGGGCTCGAAGCCGGGGTGCTGCACGCACACGGACGCCTCGCCGCGGTCGAGCACCATCCAGATCGACATGCGCTCGGGAGCGGTGTGGTCGAACTGGACGACGACCCGTCCCGGTGGCAGCTGCTCGGCGTCGACCCGCCGGTGCATCCACCACGTCAGCGTGACGGGGTCGACCTCGTGCGGTTGCAGGTCGTCGAAGAGCCACTCGATGGCCCACTTGCCGATCGCCTCCACCACCGGCTCCAGGTCCTTGCCGGCGGGGGTGAGGTGGTACTCGTTGCCCCGGCCCGACGGTGACGGCCACAGCTCGACCACGCCGTGACGCTCGAGGTGCCGGAGCCGCTGGACGAGGAGCGAGCGGGAGATGCCGGCGAGCCCCCGGGCGATGTCGTTGAACCGGGTGTTGCCGAGGATGAGCTCGCGCAGGATGAGCGGCGTCCACCGGTCGGCCAGCACCTCGCTGCCGAGGGCGACGGGACAGAAGCGGCCGTAGTCGGGCATCGCTGCATCGTCGCACCGACCGCCGCCCGCGGGTAGTCCCGAATCTGTACCAGCCAGGTCCAGATCGTGGACTAGGTCGGACATCCCCGGCATGGGACCGTCGGACCCATGACACTCCTGGAGATGACCACCGACGAGCACCTGCTCGAGCGTGTCGCCGCCGTCGGCGCCGACATCAGCCGTACCGCCGCCGCCCACGATGCCGAGGGCAGCTTCGTCACCGAGAGCCTCGAGGTGCTGCGCGCCGCCGGGCTCCTCGCCATCGGCGTGCCCACCGAGCTCGGCGGGGGCGGCGCCACCATCCGCCAGGTCGCTGCCGTGCAGCGGGCCCTGGCCCACCACTGCGGCTCCACCGCGCTGGCCACGTCGATGCACCAGCACGTCGTCGCCTTCACCGGCTGGCGCTACCGCCGGGGCTTGCCCGGCGCCGAGGCCACCCTGCGCCGCGTGGCCGACGAGGGCATCGTCCTCGTCTCCACGGGCGGCGCCGACCTCACGCACCCCCGTGGCAGCGCCACCAAGGTCGACGGTGGCTACCGCGTGTCCGGCCACAAGGTGTTCGTCAGCCTGTCGTCGCACGGGACCGTGCTGTCGACGATGTTCGCGTTCGACGATCCCGAGCAGGGCATGCGGGTGCTGAACATGGCCGTGCCCGTCGCCAGCGAGGGCGTGACCGTGCTCGACAACTGGAACACGCTCGGCATGCGCGGCACGGCCTCGAACGACGTCGTGCTCGAGGACGTGTTCGTGCCCGACGAGCGCGTGCTGGCCAACCGTCCCCACGGCGTGATCGACCCGCCGCTGCAGGTCATCCTCAGCATCGCCATCCCCATCATCAGCGCCGTGTACCTGGGTGTGGCCGAGTCGGCGTTCGACGCTGCGCGCGTCGCGGCGGCGAAGCGGGCCGACGACCCGACCGTGCAGCGCCAGGTCGGCCTGATGGCGACGCGCCTGCGCGTCGCGTCGTGGGCGCTCGACGGCGCGCTCGACGCGGTCGGCGACGACCCCGAGCCGTCGATGGAGACCGTCGCCGCGGTGATGGCGGCCAAGCGGGAGATCGCGCTGGCCGGCGTCGAGGTGTGCGACCTCGCCATGGAGGTGGCGGGGGGCGCCGCCTTCTTCAAGGGCTCGGTCATCGAGCGGGCCTACCGCGACATCCGGGCCGCCAAGTTCCACCCGCTCACGCCCGAGCTCACCCTGCTGCAAGCCGGGCAGCTGGCGCTGGAAGCGCTTCCGTTGACGTGATGACCTCCCCGCCGTAGGGTGCTCGTGCGGTGTGGAACCGCTTCCACACCGCAGGGCAGCCAGGGTCTCGGGGGGAGGCGCGATGGCAACGATCAGCGACGTCGCCGCCCACGCCGGCGTCGGGCTGGGCACCGTGTCGCGTGTCCTCAACAACAGCCCCAAGGTCAGCGTGGCGACCCGGGCGCGCGTCATGGCCGCCATGGAGATCCTCGACTACCGGCCCAGCCCCCTGGCCCGCGGCCTGTCGCGTGGGCGCTGCCACACCGTCGGCCTGCTGGTTCCGCTCTTCACCCACGCCTCGGCCGTCGAGCGCCTGCGGGGCGTCGTCGCCGCGCTGCACGACAGTCCCTACGACCTCGTCCTGTTCGACGTCGAGTCGCCCCGGCACCGCGACGAGCACTTCGCGGCGCTGACCAAGCGGGACCGCGCCGACGGCCTGCTCGTCGTGTCGCTCCCGCCGCCGGCCCGCGACCTGGCGAAGATCGTCGGCGCCGGCGTGCCGGTCGTGCTGATCGATGCGCGCGGCGACGGCGTGCCCATGGTCATCACCGACGACGTCGAGGGCGGGCGCATCGCCACCCGTCACCTCCTCGCCCTCGGCCACCGTCGCATCGGCTACATCGGCGAGGAGCCCGACAACCCGTTCGGCTTCACCGCCACCGCACTGCGCGAGCAGGGCTACGTCGAGGCGCTGCAGGAGGCCGGCCTCACCCGGGACGGGCGGCTCGTGCGCTACAGCCGCCACGACCGGCAGGCAGCACAGCAGGTGGCGTCCAAGCTGCTGGCGCTGCGCAACCGGCCCACGGCGATCTTCGCGTCGTCGGACGTGCAGGCCACCGGCGTGCTCGCCGCCGCCAGCGCGGCCGGCCTCGAGGTCCCCGGTGACGTCTCCGTCGTCGGCTTCGACGACATCGAGATCTCGTCCTACGCCGGGCTCACCACCGTCCGCCAGCCGCTCTTCGAGAGCGGGCGCATCGGCGCCGAGATGCTGCTCGGCGCCCTCGACGGCGAGGAGGAGCACCACGCCGGCGTGCGGCAGCTCCCCCTCGACCTCGTGGTGCGCACCACGACCGCAGCACCGAAGGCGGCATAGATGGCCGAGATCGTCCTCGACGACGTCTGGAAGGTGTACGCCGACGGGACCGAGGCGGTGCGCGGCATCAGCCTCGACATCGCCGACAAGGAGTTCGTGGTGCTCGTCGGCCCGTCGGGCTGCGGCAAGACCACGGCGCTGCGCATGGTCGCTGGGCTCGAGGCGATCTCGCGGGGGACGGTGCGCATCGGCGACCGCGTCGTCAACGACGTACCGCCCAAGGAGCGCGACATCGCCATGGTGTTCCAGAACTACGCGCTCTATCCGCACATGTCGGTGTTCGAGAACATGGCCTTCGGTCTGAAGCTGCAGAAGGTCGCCAAGAGCGAGATCGACCGGCGCGTGCACGAGGCGGCGCGCATCCTCGGCCTCGACGAGCTGCTGAAGCGCAAGCCGGCCGCGCTCTCCGGTGGTCAGCGCCAGCGCGTCGCCATGGGCCGCGCCATCGTCCGCCATCCGCAGGCGTTCCTGATGGACGAGCCGCTCTCCAACCTCGACGCCAAGCTGCGCGTGCAGATGCGTTCGGAGATCGCGCGCATCCAGAACGACCTCGGCGTCACGACGATCTACGTCACCCACGACCAGACCGAGGCCATGACGATGGGCGACCGCGTCGCCGTCATCCGCAAGGGCGAGCTGCAGCAGGTCGACGAGCCCCAGCGCCTGTACGAGCACCCGGACAACCTGTTCGTGGCCGGGTTCATCGGGTCGCCCGCCATGAACCTCCTCGAGGCGACGCTGGTCCGCACCGACGCCGGCCTCGTCGTCCAGCTGGGCGACATCCGGCTGTCGGTGCCGCCGGCGGTCGCCGCCGCCCGACCCGACCTGGCCGGCTACGCCGACCGGGCCGTCGTCGTCGGCATCCGCCCCGAGGACATGGAGGACGCCGCGCTCGTGTCGGACGCCCCGTCCGACCGGCGCATCACGGCGCACGTCGAGCTGAGCGAGGCGCTGGGGTCCGACGTCGTCGTGCACTTCACCGTCGACGCGCCGCAGGCGCTGACCGACGACGTCAAGGAGCTGGCCGCCGACGTCGGCCAGGAGGCGCTCGAGCACGTCGAGCAGCACGCGGCGCGGGGGCGGGCCAACGTCGTCGCCCGACTCAACCCGCGCACCACGGCACGCAAGGGGGAGCGCATCGAGCTCGTGCTCGACACGCACCGCCTCCACTTCTTCGACCCGGACGACGGGTCGGGGATCTACGGCAGACCCGCCTAGTCGGGGATGCTCCAGACAAAGGAGAAGCACATGCGATTCCGACGATGGTTGGTCGTGCTCATGGCTCTGACGCTGTTCGCGGCGGCGTGCGGTGATGACGACGACGACACCGCAGCCGGTGGCGACGACACCGAAGAGGGCGGCGGCGCGGGCGAGAACACCGGCACGGTGAACCTCCTCAGCGCGGGCGAGCCCGAAGAGGTGGAGGCGTACCAGGAGATCTTCGACGAGCTCATCAACGCCGACGCCGACTACAAGGCCGAGGTCGAGTCATCCGGCAGCTTCGAGGAGCAGTTCCAGATCCGCGCCGAGGGCGGCACGCTCGACCTCGCCGCGGTGCCGCAGCCGGGCGCCATCCCGGCGCTCGTCGACAAGGGCTCGATCGTCGCCCTGGAGGACCTGGGCTTCGACATCGACGAGCTGAACGACACGCTGGGCGAGTCGTTCGTGGCGCTCGGGGAGTACGAGGGCAAGCACTACGGCCTGCCCACGAACATCAACCTCAAGAGCATGGTCTGGTACCCGAAGGACGACTTCGACGCCGCCGGCTACGAGGTCCCGACGACGTGGGACGAGCTCATCGCGCTGAGCGACACGATCAAGGGCACCGGCGCAGCCCCGTGGTGCGTCGGCTTCGAGAGCGGCGGCGCCACCGGCTGGCCGGCGACCGACTGGATGGAGGACATCATGCTCCGCACCGCGGGGCCCGAGACCTACGACCAGTGGGTGAAGCACGAGATCCCGTTCGACGACCCGGCGGTGAAGACCGCGGCCGAGCGCTTCGGCGAGATCATGTTCACCGAGGGCTACGTGCTCGGTGGCGCCGAGTCGACACCGGACATCGCGTTCGGTGACGCACCCGGCCCGATGTTCGACGACCCGCCCAAGTGCTGGCTGCACCGCCAGGCCAGCTTCATCAACGCCAGCTTCCCGCCCGACGCGGAGGCCGGCGTGGACTACGACTGGTTCGCGCTGCCGCCCATCGACCAGGAGGGCACGCTGTACGCCGGTGAGCTCACCGTCGTCGGCAAGAACGCCAACCGGCCCGAGGTCGTGGACTTCCTGAAGAAGTTCATCGGCGAAGAGGTGCAGTGCGCGATGGGTGGCGTGACCGCGTCGTCGCGCATCTCGCCCAACGTCAACGTCGGCCCCGACTGCTACGCGAACGACATCCTGGCCGACGCCTCCGAGGTGCTGACCACCGCGCTGAAGGAGGGGACGGGTCGCTTCGATGCGTCCGACCTGATGCCGGCCGAGGTCGGCTCCGGCAGCTTCTGGACCGGGATGGTCGAGTACCTGAAGGGCGGGCCCGACTCGCTCGACGGCGTGCTCAGCGACATCGAGGGCAGCTGGCCGAGCTGACCCCGTCCGCGGAGGGGGAGCGGCCCGGTCCGGGCCGCTCCCTCGTCCGCGCCCTGGCCACCGTCGCCGGCGTCGTCGTCACGTGGCTGGCGATCCGCTGGACGTTCGACTTCCTGCGCGACAGCGACGCCAACCGGATGCTCGTCGTGCTGGTGGCGATCGTCGTCGGCGCCGGTGGCGTCTTCGCGCTCTTCTGGGCCATGGACCGGATGGTGAGCTGGCTGCCGGTCCGCTTCCGGGAGGGCGTGCGGCCCTACGTGTACATCGGCCCGGCGATGGTCGTGCTGGCCGTCTTCATGATCTATCCCGTCATCACCACGATCCTCCTGAGCCTGAAGGACGCCAACGGCCAGGACTTCGTGGGGATCGACAACTACCGCTTCGTCTTCACCGACGAGAGCATGCTGCGCTCGATCCGCAACACCGCGGGCTGGATCGTCTTCGTCCCCGCGGTGGCCGTCACCGTCGGGCTCGCCTTCGCGGCGCTGGCCGATCGTCTGCGACGGGGCGAGGCGGTGGCCAAGTCGTTGATCTTCCTGCCGATGGCGATCAGCTTCGTCGGCGCCGCGGTGACGTGGCGTCTCATCTACAGCTACCGCCCGGCCGGGTTCGGCACGAACATCGGGCTCCTGAACGGGATCATGAGCGGCATCGGCCGCGATCCGGTCCCGTGGCTCTCCGAGCAGCCGTGGAACAACCTGCTGCTCATGGTGATCATGGTCTGGATGCAGACCGGCTTCGCCATGGTCGTGCTGTCGGCCGCGATCAAGTCGATCCCCGACGAGATCATCGAGGCCGCCCGCATCGACGGCGCCAACGAGCTGCAGGTGTTCCGCCGCATCACGATCCCGAGCATCCTGCCGACGATCGTCGTGGTGACGACCTACATGGTGATCAACGCGCTGAAGGTCTTCGACATCGTCTTCGTGATGGGCAACGCGGAGACGAACGAGACCGAGGTCATCGCCGAGCGCATGATCCGCTGGTTCTTCATCAGCAACCACGACGGGCGGGCCGCCGCCATCGCCGTGGTGCTGTTCCTCGCCATCGTGCCGGTGATGGTGTGGAACATCCGGCGCTTCCGTGAGCAGGAGACGATCCGGTGACCGAGCGGAAGGGGCAGTGGTTCGTCCGGATCGCCATCACGATCGTGGTGCTCCTGTGGCTCATCCCGACGATGGGCGTCCTGGTCACGTCGTTCCGGCCCGAGCAGCTGGCCGACGAGACGGGCTGGTGGACGTCGTTCGCGCACGTCTTCGAGAGCGGCGCTTGGACGCTCGAGAACTACCGGTCGGCGCTCGATGCCAACGGCTTCCAGAGCGCACTGCTCAACAGCCTCGCGGTCGCCATCCCGGCCACCGTGATCCCGATCACCGTCGCCGCGTTCGCCGCCTACGCCTTCTCGTGGATGGAGTTCCGCGGTCGGTACGTGCTGTTCGTGCTCGTCGTCGGGCTCATGGTGGTGCCCCTGCAGATGGCACTCATCCCGATCCTGCGCCTCTACACGCAGGGTGCGACGCTGGGCGGGGTCCAGATCTTCCCCGACCTGCAGCTCAACGGGACGTTCCTCGGCGTGTGGCTGGCGCACACCGGCTTCGGGCTGCCCTTGGCGACGTACCTGCTCCGCAACTACATCGGCGCGCTGCCGTCCTCGATCATCGAGTCGGCCAAGATCGACGGCGCCGACCACTTCACGATCTTCCGGCGGCTCATCGTGCCGCTGTCGGTTCCCGCCCTCGCCGCGTTCGCCATCTTCCAGTTCCTGTGGGTGTGGAACGACCTGCTGGTCGCGTACGTGTTCCTGGGCGGCACACGGCAGAACCGCGTGGTGACGATCGCGCTGTCGAACCTCATCGGCTCGCACGGCGAGAACTGGCACCTGCTGACGTCGGCCGCGTTCGTGACGATGGCGCTGCCGCTCGTGGTGTTCTTCTCGTTGCAGCGCTACTTCGTCCGAGGACTCACCGCCGGCTCGGTGAAGGGCTGATGGAGCCGCTGTCGCCCCAGCGCAAGTGGCGAGCGATCACGCTGGCCTCGCTGCTGCTGGCGCCGGCGTGCTGGTCGATGCTCGCCGGGTTCGTGGCGCTGGCGGACGACGACGGCGGCGGCGTCGGCAACCCGGGGGCGGCCATCGCGTTCGGCATCGCCCTCCTGCCGTTCGTGTTCATCGTGCTCGCGTTCCTGTCCGAGCAGACCAACCCGGCCCGGGCCGTCCTGCGGGCGATGGGGCTGTGCCTGCTCGTCGGGATCATCGTCTCCGCCCTCGCCGCCGATGCCGTGTCTGGTCTGGTCGCCGGCGTCGGTGCGGGTGGGATCGTCGGCCTGCGCGCCGACGACGCGCACACCTGGCGCACGCGCGCCATCGGTGTCGCCGTCGCCGCCGTCTACGCGTTCGTGCTGGCGCGCACCGCCGGCGGGATCGTGCTGCTGGCCGCCCCGGTGTTCCCGTTCACCGCCATCGGCGTCGCCGACCACCTGGCCGAGCGCCGCCTGTCCCGCGTCTCGACCTGACCCCTCAGGGTTCTGGCCTGCATCGAACGCGCCTGGGCGCGTTGGATGCAGGCCAAAAGCCTGGGTCAGGGGGCGTAGGCCACCACGACGTTGCCGGCGGCGGCGAGCACCATGCCCGAGGCGATGGCCACGCCGCTGCTGGTGAGGCCGGGCGCCATGCCGTCCGGTGCGTCGATCTGCAGGGGGCGCCGCAGCAGCGGGATGCCGGTGGCGGCGTCGAACGCCAGCAGGTTCCCGAGGTTGTCGACGGTGAACGCCACGCCACCGGCGAGGCTCGTCGACTGGTAGTGCGTGCCGTCGACGATGGGCGACGCCCACGCGTGGGTGCCGTCGTCGGCCTCGAGGGCGACCATCGTCCCGACGGGCGAGCTGGCACCGACGACCCGGCCCTCGTCGTCGAACGCCCACGCCGCCGCGTTGCACGCCGGGCACGTGACGCCGACGATCTGGTCCCACGCCCGGGCCATGGTGTCGGTGCGGGCGACGTGGAACACGCCCGCCTTCTGCAGGTCACCGATGAGCTGCGTGCCCGAGGAGTCGGTGAAGAGCGTCGGTGGTGCGCCGAAGTCCTGGTCGAGCTGCGCGCATGGCGCGCTGTCGCCGACGATGAGCTGCAGGTTGGGGTCCTCCCCGAACGCCTCGCACGTCGGGTCGACGGCGTCACGGAGCTCCTGGCGGTACTGCTCGATGAGACCCTTCAGGGAGCCGACGACCGTGCCGAACGTCTCCCGCGTCGGGTCCACGTCGATCTTGATGATGGCGTTGGTGTGGTCGTGCTCGATCTTCTTGCTGAACGGGTTGCCGGTGCCGGCGTACGCGTAGCCGTCGTCGTCCACCGCGGGCGCCGTCCAGATCCCGGCGCCGGCGTAGCCCTGGGCGAACGCGTCGTCGGGGATGGCGTGCACCCGCTTCACGAGCTTGCCGGTCCGCGCGTCGAAGATGGTGATGCCACCCCGACCCGTCGGGTCGCCCTCGGCCGGCGAGAACCCGGCCAGCAGGAGGCCGTCGTCGGTCACCACCGCGGTGGCGTTCGTGTAGTAGCCGGCGCCGGTCACGATCGGCTCGCTGCGCCACAGGACCTTGCCGTCCTTGGCCTTGAGCCCGATCACGTACGGCGCGCCCAGCTGGCTGACGAGCGCGAGCACGACGCCGTCGTGCACGGCCGGCGAGCTCACGAAGATGCCGCCCAGCCCTGGTGCGGCGCCGGGGTCGAGCGCGATCGTCGTCCGCCAGATCTGCTCGCCGGTCGAGCTGTCGAGGGCGATGACGTCACCGGCTGCCGTGTTCAGGAACACGCAGCCGGCGCTCACGATCGGGGTCCCGTTCAGGTCGCCGGTGCCGGCGAAGTCGTTGCCGGTCGTGTACGACCACACCGGCTGCAGCGTCGGCGTGGTGCCTGGTGCGATGTCACC
This sequence comes from Acidimicrobiales bacterium, assembly GCA_036275955.1. Taxonomy (GTDB): domain Bacteria; phylum Actinomycetota; class Acidimicrobiia; order Acidimicrobiales; family CADCSY01; genus DATLFP01. The sequence continues at coordinate 8,508 of DASUCO010000131.1, read as the reverse complement.
CGCCTGGTCCTGGCGCCGGCTGTTGGCGAGGTCACGGCCGAACGTCGGCCACTCGTCCGAGTCGGGCGCGCCGGTGCACGGCGGAGGCGCGGCGACGGCCGACGGGACGATGGTGAGGATCGATGCAATCGCCGCCACGACGACACCCAGGAGACGAGACCGGGTCATGGCGCCGGACGGTAGGCGAAATGTCCGATTCGATGACGAATCGGAAGTCCTCAGCTGCCGACCTCGCCCAGCTGGTTGGTGAAGAAGATGCGCACGGCGGCGTCGCCCGGCACCGACGCGAAGTTCGTGACTCGCAGCCGGTAGCGCCCCGGCGGACGCCGGCCGGTGGCGAGCCGCTCGGGCTCGAGGACGTCGGCGCCGTTGGCGCCGACCTCGACCCGCCGCCACCGGCCGCCGGCCGTCAGCTGCTCGAGGTACAGGTCGATGTCGCCCTCGATGTCGGTCACCACCGCGTCCAGCCGCCAGTTGTCGAAGCCGCGCTCGATCGTGAACTCGAACAACGAGTCGGTGCCGGGCGCGTCCAGCGTCACCGTCCCCTCGATCGGTGCCTGGGCGGGACCGACCGGGAACGCCGACGACGGCGCCGCCCGCAGGGGCACGTCGTCGTGGATCGTGGCGCCCGGCAGCGTCGGCAGCCGGTAGGTCGTGCGACCGGGACCGGTGAACACGGTGACCTGGGCTTCGGCGCCGCGGCTGGCGTGGTGCGGGCTGCGGGTGGCGATCTCGAGCTCGAGGTGCTGACCGGCCGGGATCCAGTGGGCCATGGTGAAGCACTGCATCGGCAGCGCCATCGCCTCGCCGGGGACGACGGGCGTGACCGTCTCGACGCCCTCGCGCAGCTGAGGCTGGATGCCGCAGAAGCTCACGGCCTCACGGTTGCCGGCGGCGTCCACCCGCCACAGCGTCGTGACGAGGTCGACGATGGCGCCGCTGCTCTGGGAGGCGTGCAGCTCCATCGTCGGCAGGCCGAGCAGCACCGTGTCCTGCTCGAACGGCTCCGACGCGAACGACACCGAGCCGCCGGCGGCCTCGAGGAGCACGGCCTGGGCCACCGGTCCGAACGACGCCGAGCCCTCGACCGTGGGCGGTGCCGTCGCGAGCCCTCCGGTGGTGGTGTCGGGGAACAGCTCGAGCCAGGCGCTCGGCGCCCGCCACGCGTCGCTGGTCGTCGCCTTCTGTCCGAGGATCTCGGGGTTGAGCACCTCGGTGACGTCGACCGGCTCCTCGCCGTTGAGGAACACCTCGACGGCGGGGCCGGTGTCGACGTCGCGCTGGGCCAGGTGCTCGTCGAACCACGCGTGCAGCGCGAGCTGGAACTGCTCGAAGCGGCAGGTGGGGTGGGCCACCCGCTTGCCGTCGCGGTCGCCGCAGCGGCCGTTGGTCGAGCCGTGGTCCCACTGGCCGATCCACACCTTGTCGCCCGGTCGGTCGAAGCGGTTGCCGAAGAACCACTCGGCGGCGGGGATGCGGGCGGCGTTGTCGTTGACGCCGTGGATCATGAACACCGGGATGTCGGCATCGATGGCCCCCTCGCGCCAGTCGCGCTCGGCGTGCCAGCCCTGGTACTGGCCGGTGACCTGTCCGGTGCCGGCGGTGAACGCCGACTGGGGCGCGCCGCACCCCGTCGTCTCGACGTCCTGCCCGAAGTCGTCGCCGAAGTGTCCGGTCGGCGACTGCCCGAACGTCGCGTCGTCAAGCGCCGGCGGCAGGTGACGGCCCAGCGCCAGTCCCTCGTAGGACCACTGGGGGCCGGCCCACTGCAGGTTCCACGGGACGCCGCGGTTGAACTGATGGTCGTACATCGAGGCGAGGCCGGCGCTGGGGACGATCGTGACCAGACCCTTCGGCTTCTGTGCCGCGGCCACCATGGGCGTCGAGCCCACGTACGAGTGACCGGTCATGCCGACGCGTCCGTTCGACCATGGCCGGCCCGCGGCCCACTCGACGATCTCCTTCAGATCGCTGGCGTCGTTCGGGCCGAGGTGGTCGAGGCACCCGCTCGAGCGACCGGTGCCGCGGAGGTCGACCATGACGACGGCGTAGCCGCGCGGCGCGAAGTAGCCGGTGAGGCCGATCTTGCGGCCGAGGGCGTCGACCGGGTCCGGGAAGATGCGCGTGCCATCGCGATCGGCGAGCGTGCCGTGGTACGGCGCCGCCTCCAGGATCACCGGCCACCGCCGCTGGCCGTAGACGCCGGGGTGGGGCCGCACGACCTCGACGTAGAGGTGGGTGCCGTCGGCCATGGGGACGTTCACCGCCGAGCGGACCGTCACCGGGAAGTCGGGCTGCGACAGCGTCGGCGCCAGCGCGCGGTAGTCGGTCGGCGCCGCCGGCGGCTCGGTGCTGCGGGCGGGCGTGGCGACGACGAGGGACACGAGCACGAGCAGCGGAGGGAGCCAGCGAGCGCGACGGTGCATCCCGTCGTGTTCGCCGGGGCCGCCGCGGGTGCCTGCCTGGCCGTCCTACAGTCCGCGTCGTGAGCATGCGGGAGCTGGTGCGGATGGACGACGACGAGGTGGCCGCGTTCCTGGCCGCCGGCTTCCGCGCCCACGTGTCGACGGTGAACAAGGACGGCTCGCCGCACGTCGTGCCCGTCACCTACGTCGTGCTCGACGGCAAGGTCACGTTCTGGGCCGACAACGTGTCGCAGAAGATGGTGAACCTGCAGCGCGACCCGCGCATCGCCGCCGTGGTGGACACCGGGGTCGACTTCCAGGAGCTGCAGGGTGTGGAGCTGAAGGGCGTCGCCGACCTGCGCGACGACACCGAGACCAACGAGCGCATCGCCGACCTGTTCGCGCTGAAGGCACCGGAGGAGCACCGCGCCGGTGCCCGCGACATGCTGCTGGCGCTGGCCGCCGAGCGCACCGCGGTGATCGTGCAGCCGACGCGCGTGGCGTCGTGGGACCACCGCAAGCTGGGCGGCGGCGCTCGCGCGCAGGACCTCGGGCACTAGTGCGGACCTGGCCGGAGGAGGGCGTCAGCCGGATCCCGTACTGGGTCTACACCGATCCCGACGTCTATCGGCTGGAGCAGGAGCGCATCTTCCAGGGTCCGTCATGGTCGTACGTGGCGCTGGCGGCCGAGGTCGCCGGCGCCGGTGACTTCGTGCGCACGTCGGTGGGCGAGACGCCGGTCGTCGTCGTGCGCGACAAGCAGGGCGAGATCAACGTCGTCGTGAACCGGTGCGCGCACCGCGGCGCCATGTTCTGTCGCGAGCCGTACGGCACCACGACGCGGTTCGAGTGCCCATACCACCAGTGGACCTACACGCTCGACGGCCGGCTCGTCGGCGTGCCGTTCGAGAAGGGGCGCGACGGGCAGGGCGGCATGCCGGACGACTTCGACGTCGCCTGCCACGGGCTGCAGACGCTGCGGGTGGCCGAGCGCCACGGCGTCGTGTTCGCGTCGTTCGACGCGAGCGTCGAGCCGCTCGAGGACTACCTGGGCGAGGAGATGCTCAACTGGTTCGACCGCGTGTTCGACGGGCGCGAGCTGCGCGTCCTCGGCTACCTGCGCCAGCGGCTGCCGTGCAACTGGAAGCTGATGTTCGAGAACATCAAGGACCCGTACCACGCCACGCTGCTGCACGTGTTCCTCGTGCAGTTCGGCCTCTTCCGGGCCGACAACCCGTCGTCCACGAAGATGGACGACACAGGACGCCACTCCGTGCTGGTGTCGCAGCGGGGCAAGACGCTCGAGGGCGGTCTCACGCTGCACGATCCGAACCTGCTCACGCCGGTGAAGGAGTTCGACGGACCCGCCACCGTCGTCATGCAGACGCTGTGGCCCAACCTCATCGTGCAGCAGCAGTCGAACACGCTGGCCATGCGCCAGATGGTGCCGCGCGGTCCGCTCGCCCACGACCTGCACTGGACGTTCTTCGGCTACGCGGACGACACCGAGGAGATGACGGCCATCCGCCTGCGCCAGGCCAACCTGATGGGGCCGGCCGGCTTCGTCTCCATCGACGACGGCGAGGTCATGCGCCTCTCGCAGGACGGCGTGTCGGTCGACGTCAGCCGCCGCGGCGTCGCCGAGATGGGAGGTCGCGACACCGAGGACGCCGACCACATGCTCACCGAGGGCGCCATCCGCGCGTTCTACGAGCACTACCGCGAGGTGCTGGGCCTGTGACGCAGCTGTTCACGCGGCACGGTGATCTTCTCGACGAGGAGCGCTTCGACGAGTGGCTCGATCTGTTCACCGACGACTGCACGTACCTCGTCATCGCCCGGGAGAACGTCGAGCGCGGGCTGCCGCTCGCCGCCATCCGGTGCGAGAGCAAGGGCTACCTGAAGGACCGCGTGGTGGCGGTGCGGGAGACGTCGATGTACGCGCCTCGTTCGCAGCGCCACGTGATCGGATCGCCGCTCGAGCAGGCCGACGGCACGTGGACCGCGTCCTACGCGGTGTTCCAGACCCTGAGCGACGAGCCGACGCAGGTGTTCAGCACCGGCCGGTACGTCGCCCGTCTCGACGGCGACCGCTTCGCCGAGCTCCGTGTGATCTACGACTCCACGCTCGTCCTCAACTCGATCGTGAAGCCCCTGTGATCGCGCGGATCGGGTTCGACGAGCTCGACCCCGAGCTGCGTGAGGTCCTGCGGCCGCGCGTCGAGCGGTTGGGCTACCTGGGCGAGTTCTTCCAGTGCGCGGCGCACCAGCCCGAAGCGCTCATCTCCCTCAACGCGCTGACCGAGCAGCTGCGCGGCGCGCTGCCCGACGACGCGGCGGAGATCGTCGCCCTCACCGTCGCCACCGTGACCGGGAACGACTACGAGCGCCACCAGCACGAGCGCCTGTCGCTCAAGCTCGGGTTCGACGAGGCGTGGATCCGCACCGTCATCGCGCTGGAGGAGGGTGGCATCATCCAGCGCACGGTGCTCGACCTGCTGGCCGACCGCGGTCGCGGCGCCGACGTCGATGCGCTGGCGGCGGAGAAGGGTGACGCGTTCGCCGTCGCCGTGCTGCTGCTCACCGGCCGCTACCTCATGCACTCGACGGTCGTGAACGCGCTGGGCCTGGCGCCGCCCGTCCCGTCTCCCCTGGCCGATTCGTGAACGTGCGCTGGATCGCCGAGGCCGAGGTGGTCGAGGCGCTGACGTTGCCGCGCGCCATCGACGCCATCGAGCAGGCGTTGGCCCGCGAGGCCGCGGGTCAGGCGAAGACGATGCTGAAGACGCACGTCAGCTGGGGCGAGGGCCACACCCTGCACGCGATCGGCGGCGTGGACGGGGACCTGGCCGGCACCAAGACGTGGGCTCACACCGCGGGTGGCGCCAGCCCGCTCCTCATCGTGTGGGACAGCGAGACCGGCGAGCGCCGCGCCGTCATCGAGGCGTTCGCGCTGGGCCAGCTGCGCACGGCCGCCATGTCCGGCCTGGCCACGCGGCTCCTGGCCGACCCGGCGACCTCGGTCGTCGCCGTCGCCGGCACCGGCAAGCAGGCGCTGCCCCAGGTCTCGGCGCTGGTCACCGTGCTGCCGGCGCGCACCGTGCGCATCTTCGGCCGCGATGCGGACCGGCGGGCGGCGATGGCCCGCCGCGTCCGAGACGAGCTCGGTGTCGAGGTGGTCGAGTGCGCGTCCATGGCGGAGGCGGCCGACGGCGCCGGCGTCATCACGACCGCCACGCGCGCCACCGAGCCGTTCCTGCATGCCGCGGACGTGCAGGCCGGCGCGCACGTGAACGCCATCGGCGCCATCACGCCCGAGCGAGCGGAGCTGGCGCCCGACCTGATCGACCGGGCGTTCATCGCCACCGACAGCATCGAGTCGGCACGTGCGCTGGGGGCGGAGGTGCGCGGGCGCGACCTGGTGGCGCTGTCGTCGCTCGTGGGCGGACCGCGCCCCGAGGCCGACGTGACGGTGTTCAAGGCGATGGGGATCGGGCTCGCCGACCTCGCCCTCGGCCGGGCAGTCTTGGAGGTGCCATGACGTTCGTCGATCGCAGCGGGACGGCACCGGATCCGGTGCAGTGGTGGGACCCGGTGGTCATCCGCCGCGAGGAGATCGAGGCCGAGATCGAGCGCCTGGCGTCGATGCCGGCGCCCGACGACGGCCGTCGCCGCTCGCTGATCGTGCACCCGATGGCCACCGAACCCGGTCTCGGCCTGGCGCCGGGCATCGAGGTCGCGCTCGACGTGCTCCTGCCCGGTGAGGCGACCAAGCCCATCCGGCACAGCTCGACCACCGTCGGCTTCGCCCTGCTCGGCAGCGGGTCGGTGGAGATCGCCGACACCGCCTTCGCGTTCGACCAGTACGACGTGTGGACCACGCCATCGATGGCGCCCTACTCGTACGCGAACACCAGCGGCGAGCTGCACGCCCGGCTCACGTACAGCAACGCGCCGCTGCTGGAGAAGCTGCACGTGCACGTGGTCGAGACCGACTTCCCGCCGCCCGAGACGCGCTCGACGGTGGAGGAGGGCGACCGGTCGGCCATCGACCACCTGATCGATCTCGACGGCGGCGCCCAGCTGCTGTCGTACGAGCGGCTGATCGACCCGCCACTGCTCGAGAACCGGCCGCTGCACTGGCCGTGGGTCGAGGTCAAGGCGCGGCTCGACAAGCTGCACGCGCTGGGCGAGTCGTACCGCGGTCGCCGGCTGTACCTCATGTACAACCCGGCGACCGGCCGCACCAACGGCACCACGTTCAGCTTCTTCGCCACCATGTGCCTGCGCCCGGCGAAGATCGTCGACCGCCCCCACCGCCACGTGGCCGCCGCCATCAACTACTTCTTCTCCGGCGAGGGACACAGCATCGTCGGCGGCCACACCTACCAGTGGCGGGCTGGTGACCTGATGCTCACCGCGCCGGGCTGGGCCATCCACCACCACTCGTCGCACGACGACGACGTCTACGAGCTCACCATCCAGGACAGCCCGCTGCACCTGGCCATGGACTCGCTGCTCTGGCAGGAGGACCTCAAGCACCCGCCCCGCCTCCTCGGCTCGTCCAAGGGCTTCGCCACGAATCGGGGTGACGTCGGTTGAGCCACCAGATCCTCGATCGGCCGGTCCTCTTCTACGACGACCTCTGAAGGTATTGACGGCACCAAGCGGTCCTGGTCAGGGCCGGCGATGAAGACGAGCGGCTGAGCATCCTCGGGTTCACCGACCCGCTCTTCCGCGAGCTCCTGGCCGACATGCCAGAGGAGGAGCGGCTGGCGTCCATGCACATCGTCGACGTGCACGGCCGCGTGCACAGCGCCGGCGACGCCGTGATCCTGCTGCTGTCGCTCAACCGGAGCCGCAAGCTGCGGCTGCAGGCGCTGCTGGCCCGACTGCTCCCGCCGCTCCGCAGGAAGATCCACCGCGAGTACCAGAGGCTGGCCGACCGTCGCGGCGAGCTGTCGGAGCGGGTCGAGGACGTCGAGGCAATCTCGAGGCCGCCCCGCTGGTACCGGCCCGCCTAGGTTCCGCTCATGGAATCGTTCGAGGGGAAGCTGGCCGTCGTCACCGGTGGCGGCACAGGCATGGGTCGCGAGCTGGTCATCCAGCTCGCCACCGAGGGGTGCTCGATCGCCATGTGCGACGTCAACGCCGACAACATGGGTGAGACGGCGATGCGGGCCGCGGCGGTGGCGCCCGAGGGCACGAAGATCACGACGCACCTGTGCGACGTCGCCAACGAGGACGAGGTCAACCGCTTCCGCGACGAGGTGCTCGAGAAGCACCAGACGGACCACATCAACCTGCTGTTCAACAACGCAGGGGTGGGTGGCGGCGGCTCGTTCATCGCCGGCCCCCGCCACGACTGGGACCGCACCTTCGGCATCTGCTGGGGCGGCGTCTACAACTGCAGCCGGGCGTTCGTGCCGCTGCTCGTCGCCTCGGACGAGGGTCACCTGATCAACACGTCGTCGGTCAACGGCTTCTGGGCATCGCTCGGTCCCGGCATCCCCCACACCGCCTACAGCGCGGCGAAGTTCGCGGTGCGTGGGTTCACCGAGGCGCTGCTGGAGGACTTCAAGGTCAACGCCCCGCACGTGAAGGTGAGCGTCGTCATGCCCGGCCACATCGGCACCGACATCGTCATCAACAGCCGCAAGGTCATCAACAACACCGGCGACGACCTCACCGACGAGGAGATCGACCAGATGCGCGAGGGCATGAAGACCCGCGGCATCCCGGTCGATGCCATGGACAACGACGCCATCCGCGGGCTCATGAAGATGATGGGCGAAGGCTTCCGCGACACGGCGCCGATGACGGCGGCGCAGGCGGCGACGGTCATCCTCGACGGCGTGCGCGCCGAGCGCTGGCGCATCCTGGTCGGCGACGACGCGCACGCCCTCGACGAGGCGGTGCGCAAGGACCCGATCGCCGCCTACGAGGGTCTCACCCTCGGCACGATCACCGGCGTGATCGGGACCGGCGCCGAGAGCTAGGCCCAGGTCCGCACCACGGCGAGCACGGCCTGCGCGTCGGGGCCGGTGCCGACGAGTGCGGTGTCGCCGGGCGGCACCCGTCTCGACGCGACGTGGCACAGCTC
>DASUCO010000130.1:0-27014 GCA_036275955.1 Acidimicrobiales bacterium | reverse complement strand
CTCGAGTTCGACGCCGTGGTCGTCGTCGACCCCGATGCCATCGCCGCCGAGGGCGAGGGCGGCGCCCGCCGCGTCTACGTCGCCATGACCCGCACGACGAACGTCCTGCACATCATCCGACCGACGTGAACGTTGTCGCGCTCACCCCTCTGTGAGGGGTCAGCGCGACAAAGATCGAGGGGTGGAGCTGCAGCGGGCGATTCGGCGACGGCGGATGGTGCGGGCGTTCGAGCGGCGGCCGATCGACGACGACGTGCTCGACCGGGTGCTGGACGCGGCCCGGCGGGTGCCGTCGGCCGGCAACAGCCAGGGCGTCGACCTCCTGGTGATCGACGACCCCGAGCGGTACTGGTCGATGACGTTCCCCGCGGGACGGGAGGGCTTCCGGTGGCAGGGCCTGTTCGACGCACCCGTCCTCGTGGTGCCCATCGTCGACCCGGAGGCGTACAGCCGCCGGTACTCCGAGCCGGACAAGGCGTCGACGGGTCTCGGCGACGTCGACGCGTGGACGGTGCCGTACTGGTGGGTGGACGGCGGGATGGCGGTGCAGAACCTGCTGCTGGCGGCGGTCGACGAGGGCCTGGGTGCCCTGCTGTTCGGGATCTTCGAGCACGAGCCGGCGGTGCTGGCCGCCTTCGGCGTCCCGCCCGGCCGGCGGGCGCTGGGCGTGGTCGCGCTGGGGCATCCCGCACCTGACGAGCCCGGGCAGTCCGCCGCTCGCCACCGGCGCACGCTCGAGGAGACGGTTCACCGCGGCCGTTGGTAGGGTCCGGCCACTGACCGAACGATCGTTGGGGGGATGACCGATGGCCAAGCAGGTACCGATCGTCGAGTACCTGGCGTTGGAGCCGCAGCCGCACCTCGTGGCGAACGAGTGCACGCAGTGCGGGGCACGGTTCTTCGACCGCCGCAACGCGTGCGCCAGCTGCGAGAACGACCAGTTCAAGCAGGTCGACATCGCCACGACCGGTGAGGTCAAGGCGTTCACCATCGTCGGCATGGCGTCGCCCGGCATCCCGGTGCCGTTCGTCGCCGCCGTCGTCGACTGCGACGGCACGAGCGTCCGCGGCAACATCGTCGACGTCGAGCCCGACGACCAGCACGTCTCGCTCGGCATGAAGGTGGAGCTCACCACCAGCATCGTCGGCACCGATTCCGAAGGCACCGAGGCCGTGGGATTCGGCTTCCGGCCGATCTCCTAGGAGGCGATCCAATGGCAGACGACATCTACATCCTCGGCATCCACATGACGAAGTTCGGCAAGCACCCGGACAAGGACGTCGTGGACCTGGGCGCCGAGGCAGCGCGCGCCGCGCTGAAGGACGGCGGCGTGACGATGAAGGACATGGGCGTCCTCGCCGCCGGCAACCTCATGGGCGCCGGTGGCATCGGCCAGCAGCTGCAGAAGCAGATCGGCCAGACCGGCATCCCCGTCTACAACGTGTCGAACGCGTGCGCCACCGGCGCCACGGCGCTGCGCACGGTCGTGATGGCGGTCAAGGCCGGCGAGACCGACATGGGCCTCGCCGTCGGCGTCGAGAAGCTCGCGGGTGCCGGCCTGCTGGGTGCCAGCGCCGGTCCCAAGAAGGACAAGGAGGCGTGGGAGCCGTCCGGTCGCTTCGGTGCCGTCACCAACACCGACGGCCGCATCGGCACCAACAACATGCCGGGCGTGTTCGCGCAGGTCGGCATGGAGTACGGCCACAAGTACGGCGGCACGAGCTTCGAGCTGTTCGCCAAGATCAGCGAGAAGAACCACTCGCACAGCACGTTGAACCCGCTCGCCGCGTATCAGAAGAAGATGACGCTCGAGGAGATCATGAACGACATCATGATCGCCTACCCGAACACGCGGCCGATGTGCTCGGCCAACTGCGACGGTGCGGCGGCCGCGGTCGTCGTGAGCGGCGCCAAGCTGAAGACGCTCTCGAAGGAGCAGCAGCGTCGTGCGGTGAAGATCAGCGCCTCGGTGCTCACCTCCGACCCGTACACCGAGTCGTGCCAGGTGCTGCCCGACGTCAACACGCTCACCAAGCGCGCCGCCGCGCAGGCGTACGAGCAGGCCGGCGTCAGCCCGCAGGACCTCGACCTCGTCGAGCTGCACGACTGCTTCGCCACCGCCGAGCTCGTGCACTACGACAACCTCAACCTGTGCGAGGAGGGCGGCGCCGTCGACTTCTTCCTGTCGGGTGCGCCGTGGCGTGACGGCAAGACGCCGGTGAACGTCTCCGGTGGCCTGCAGTCGAAGGGCCATCCGATCTCGGCGACCGGCATCGCCAACATCTGGGAGGTCTGCCACCACCTGCGCGGTGAGGCCGGCGATCGCCAGATCGAGGGCGCCAAGGTCGGCCTGGCCCACGTCATCGGCCTCGGCTCGGCGTGCGGCGTGCACATCCTGGAGAAGTCCGCGGCCTAGGTCGAAGTCGCTGCGTCTACCCTCCGCCGGTGACCTACCGGCGGAGGGCAGTCGCGGGCGTGCTGACGCTCGCCCTGCTCGCCCCGACCGCGATGGCCGGGGCGGACGCGCTCACTTTCGACGACGCCACCGGCGACGTCCTGACGTCCGAGACCGAGGTCGCCGCCGACGAGCCGCGCGTCGACATCACGGCCGTCGAGGTCGTCAACGAGGCGCGCCGGCTGCGCGTCGCCGTCACCGTCGCCCAGGTGACGCCGCTGGACGACGACGCGTGGACGTCGCTCGCCCTCGAGGTCGCGCTGATCGACGACGCCGACCAGCCGTGGTTCTGGAGCTTCGTGCCCGACGGGGGTGGCGGCGCCAGCGGCCTGCTCGTGTCGTTCACCGACGACGGCGTGTCCACGTGTGACACGGCCGCCTCGGCCAGCGAGGTCCGCGACCAGTACGTGCTGACCGCGGGCGCCGAGTGCCTGCGAGGCCTGTCGCCGCAGGTGCGGGTCGGCGTCGCCATGTCGTACGACCGCGACCCGCTCGACGACGACTACGACGTCCCGTTCGACGTCGCTCCCGACGACGACGTCACGGCACCGATCGGCATCGGGGACGGACCGGTGGTCACGCGACTGGCGGGCGACGACCGGATCGAGACCGCGATCGTCCTCAGCGGCGACCGCTTCGACGGCGGCGCCGCGCCCGCCGCCGTGCTGGTGGCCAGCGGGGCCGATGACACGGCGCCCGCCGGGCCCCTCGCGGCGTGGGAGGACGGACCCCTGCTGCTCACGGGTGGCGACGGGCTCGACGAGCGGGTGGCCGACGAGCTGCAGCGCGCCGTCGCGCCCGGTGGTGAGGTGCTGCTGGTCGGTGGCACCAGCGCGCTGTCGGACGCCGTCGTGACCGAGGTGCGGGCCCTCGGGCTCCGGCCCCGGCGTCTGGCCGGCGTGGACCGGTTCGCCACCGCCGTCGCCGTGGCCGAGCACATGGGGGACCACGCCATCACGATCGTGGCCGACGCCCGCCGGCGCGGCGAGGGGCAGGTCGCCGCCGCCGCCGCCGCTGCCCTTGGAGGGGTGGTGGTGCTGAGCGACGGCGCCACGCTGCCGGCCGTCACCGAGGACTTCCTGGCCGCCGACGCCGTCCGCCACGTGGCCGTGGGCGCCGCCGCGGCCGCCGCGCCCGGGGCCGAGCGCGTCACGGCGACATCGACCGCCGAGCTGTCGCAGCTGGTCCTCGATCGCCTGCTGCCCGACGTGCGCACGATCGCGGTGGCGACCGTGGGCTCGGCCGACGCGCTGGCCGGCGCGCCGCACGCCGCCGCCTGGCGGGGCGGGCTCCTGCTGACCGACGCGAACGCCCTGTCGCCGGCGGTGGCCGCCGAGCTCGAGCAGCGCGCCGACGCGCTGCGGGAGGTCGTGCTCTATGGCGGGACCGGGACGCTCAGCGCCGACGTCGCTGCCGCCATCACGGACGCGGTGCGCTGATCTCGTCCAGCTGGGCGGCGAGCGCTTCGACCGAGTCGACCGGCCGCTTGCAGGCGAAGCCCTCGCACACGTAGGCGATGCCGGGCTCGCGGCCCTCCCACAGGGGCGAGTCGTAGGGCTCGCCCCACGCCGTCACCGCCCGCGGCAGGTACCGGCGGTGCACCTCGGCGACGAGATCGGGGCGGTCACCGACCACGATGACCTCGGCCGCGGGACCGACGCGGTGGTCGACGGCGGCGAGCAGGTGCGCGAACGCGGTTGGGTGCCGCGACGGCGCGTCGCCCACCTGGTCGATGAGCCGGCCGGCCCGCTCCTCGAGCGCGGCGTCACCGGTGAGCGCGGCGAGGCGGGTGAGGCCGACCGCCGCCATGCTGTTCGCCGACGGCGTGGCACCGTCGAGGAGGTCCTTCTGGCGCGCGACCAGCTTCTCGGCGTCGTGGCCGGTGGTGAACAGCCCGCCGTCCTCGTCGTCCCAGAACAGCGACAGGAGCGCATCGGCCACCTCGCGTGCACGGGCGATCCACCGTGCCTCGCCCGTGCACTCGGCCAGGGCGGTGCACGCCTCGAGCAGCGCGGCGTGGTCGGCGGCGTAGGCAAGGTGACGGCCACCGGTCGACGTCTGCCAGGCGCGTAGCCAGCGCCCGTCGTCGCGTCGCAGGTTGGCGAACAGGAGTTCGGCGGTCTGCACGGCCGCCGTACGCCAGTCGTCACGCCCGGTGGCCGCCGCGGCCTCGGCCAGCGACGTGACGAACAGCGCGTTCCACTCGGTCAGCACCTTGTCGTCCAGGCCGGGCCGCACGCGCGTGAGGCGTCGCTCGAACAGCTGCTGGCGAGCGCGCTCGACGGCATCCGGGCGCAGCAGATCGCCGCGCGCCCAGCGGGCGAGGATGTTGTGACCCTCGAAGTTGCCGGGCGCGGAGATGCCCCACCACTTGATGGCGGCATCGGCGTCGTCGCCGCACACCTCGCGCACCTCGGCGAGATCCCACACGTAGAACTTGCCCTCGACACCCTCGGAGTCGGCGTCCTCGGCCGAGCACAGACCACCCGACTCCAGCGCCAGATCGCGCAGCACGTAGCCGATCGTCTCCTCGACCACCTGCAGGTACTCGGGCTTGCCCGTCACCTGCCACGCGTGCAGGTACACGCGGACGAGGAGCGCCTGGTCGTACAGCATCTTCTCGAAGTGGGGGACGAGCCACACGTCGTCAACGGAGTAGCGGGCGAAGCCGCCGCCGAGGTGGTCGTAGATGCCGCCGGACGCCATGGCGTCGAGGGAGATGACGACCGGATCGAGCAGCTCGGCCTCGCCGGTGCGGGCGTGCAGCCGCAGCAGCAGGTCGAGGCTCATCGTCTGCGGGAACTTCGGTGCGCGACCGACGCCGCCGCGCTGCAGGTCGACGGCGCCCACGATGCCGGTGGCCGCGCCGTCGAGCAGCGCCATGCCCGGCACCGGCTCGGCGGCACGGAACGAGGTGCTGGTGCGGATGGCCTCCGTCAGGCGCGTCGCCTGCTCGGTCAGCTCGTCACGGCGGTTGCGCCAGGCATCGTCGATCGCCATCAGCAGATCGGTGAACGACGGCATGCCCGGTCGACCGACCTTGGGGAAGTACGTGCCGCCGTAGAACGGCTCGCCGTCGGCGGTGATGAAGACGGTCATCGGCCAGCCGCCGTGGCCGGTCATCGCCTGCACCGCCTCCATGTAGATGGCGTCGACGTCTGGTCGCTCCTCGCGGTCGACCTTGACGTTCACGAACCGCTCGTTCATCACCGCCGCGGTCGCGTCGTCCTCGAACGACTCGTGTGCCATGACGTGGCACCAGTGACACGCGCTGTAGCCGACGGAGACGAGGACGGGCTTGCCGGTGCGGCGCGCCTCGGCGAACGCCTCCTCACCCCACGGGTACCAGTCCACGGGGTTGTCGGCGTGCTGGCGGAGGTACGGGCTGGCTTCCTGCGCGAGTCGGTTCGCCACCCGTTCACCGTAGCGACGGGCCGGGGCGTCGCTGTCAGGTGACGGTGAGGGTCCCGGTCATGCTCGGGTGGATCTTGCACCGCCACTCGTACTCGCCGGCGTCGAGGTCGGCGTCGGCCTCCTCGGTGGCGCCACCGTCGAGGTCGAGGTCGACGCCCGCATCGTCCATGGTGAACGTGTGCTGGCTACCGTCCTCGTTCGTCACGACGAAGTGGACGGTGCCGGCCGCCGCCTCGGCGGATGTCGGGGTGAAGGCGCCGCCCTCGGCGGTGACCTCCACGGTGGCACCGCCGCCGGTGTCGGCCGGCTCGATGGTGCCGGTGTCGTCGTCGTCACCACACGCGGCCAGTCCGGTCGTGGCGAGGACGATCACGAGGCCGCCGAGCAGCTTGCGCATGTGCTCTCCTGTCGGTGGATGGGCTCGGGAGGTGGTACGGGCGAGCGACGCCGGGGGATTGGGCGCAATCCCGTTGGCCTCGCCGACCGTACCGTCAGGGTGTGGCAGGCATCGGACGAGGCGCTGCTCGCCGGCCTGGCCGCCGGTGACCCCGACGCCGCCGTCGCCTTCGTGCGCCGCTACCAACGCCGCGTGTACGGCCTGGCGGTGAGCATCCTGGGCGACCGAGCCCTGGCCGACGACGTGGCCCAGGAGGCGATGGTGCGGGCGTGGCGCCACGCCGGTGCGTTCGACGCCCGGCGAGGATCGGTGACCACGTGGCTGCTGGCGATCACCCGCAACCTGTCGATCGACGCGCTGCGGGCCGCCCGGGTGAAGCCGGCGTCCGAGGACGTGCTGATCGCCGCGCTGCCGAGCACGGGTGACCTGCCTGCTGATGCGTCGGTCTCGGCCGACGAGCTGCGGCGGGTGGCGCGCGCGCTCGACGCCATCCCCGAGGAGCAGCGGCGGGCGCTGCTGCTCTCACGCCTGCGGGGCATGACCGCGGCCGAGCTCGCGCGCGTCGAGGGCATCCCGCTGGGCACGGCCAAGACGCGCATCCGCACCGCGCTGCTCCGCCTCCACGCCGACCTCCGAACCCAGGAGCCGTCGTCGTGAGCTGCGACGAGCTTCGCTCTGTGGCGGTCGACCTCGCGCTGGACGACCTGACCGGCGCCGAGCGCGCCGCCGCCCTGACCCACCTTGCGGCGTGCGCCGAGTGCCGGGTGCTCGTCACCGACCTGGCTGCGGTCGCCGACTCGCTCCTGCTGCTGGCGCCGTCGGTCGAGCCGCCGTCAGGCTTCGAGTCGCGCGCGCTCGGACGATTGGACGTCGTGCCCGCACGCCGGCGGCGTCCGTGGGCGGCGGTGGCCGTGGCGGCTGCCGCGCTCGCCGGGGTCGTGGCCGGCGTCGCCCTCTCGCGTGCCGACGGCTCGTCGCTGCCGGTCGCCGCCGAGCTGCGCACCAGCAGCGGGGCGTCCGCCGGCAACGTGCTCCTGGCCGACGACCCCGACCGCATGACGTGCGTGTTCGAGGACGAGCGGTTCGGCGGCCGCTACGACGTCGAGGTGGTGCTGGCCGACGGCACGGTGACCGACGTCGGGTCCTTCAGCGCCGACGGGGCGCCGTGGACGTGGACGGTGTCACTGCCGGTGGACGCCGCCGACGTGCGTGAGGTGCGCGTGCGCGACGGGGACGGCGTGGTCCGGGTGACTGCCGAGGTGTAGAGGTCTAGAGGCCCGGGAGGGTGGTGGGCACCGTCGGCGCCACCGTCGGCGTCGGGTTGCTGCTGGTGCCACCGACGCTCGGTACGACCTCGTTCACGGTGTCCTCCACCACGTCCTCGGCCGGCTGGACCACCGTCGTCGCCGTGTTGCGCGTCTCGCGCACGACGGTGGAGACGGTGGTGGTCAGGGTGTCGGTGGTGTCGTCCACGATCGGGTCGACCGTGTCGCCGACGTTCGTCCCGGCGGTGTCGTCGACGATGTCGGTCACCTGGTCGACGACGCTGTCGACGGTGTTGCCGAGCTCGTCGACCGTCCGCACGACCGTCGACTCGGTGTCGTCGAGGAGATCGTCGACCGGCTTCAACAGCCCGCCCGGGGTGGAGGGCGACTGCTGCTGCATGAGCTCAGCCGGCGCGTCCTGCTCGTCGACGGTCACGACCTGCTCGCCCCGCTGCTCCGCGTCGGCGATGGCCTTCCAGCCCTCGGGCGTGTTGGGATCGACGGCGATCATCGAGCCGTCGGCCGCCTTGATGTAGGTCACCGTCTCGGCGCCGGCGGGCGCGTCGTCGGTCATGCCGGCAAGGCCGAGCACGAGGACCATGGCGTTGGCGGCCAGCAGGGCGGGGACCGCCATGCTGGTGAGGCGCTGCAGCTTCGGGGATCGCGACATCGTGTGCTCCGTCGTTCGAGGTTCCTACTCCGCTGCCCAGTGTCCACGTGCATGACGTTCACGGCCATGACACAAGAGGGCCATTTTCTCAATGGTCATCTCGGGCCACCCAGGGCACGCGCCTAGGTTTCCGCGGCATGGAGCTGCGACTTGACGACAAGGTGGCCCTGGTCACCGGCGCCTCTCGAGGGATCGGCCGGGCCATCGCCGCGGCCTACGCGGCGGCCGGCGCCCGTGTCCTGCTGTCCTCGCGCAAGCTGGACGCGCTGGAGGAGGCGGCGGCGACGATGACCGGCCACGTCGAGGTGTTCGCCGCCAACGCCGGCGAGGCCGATCAGGCCGAGGCGTGCGTGCAGGCCTGCGTCGAGCGCCTGGGCGGCATCGACATCCTGGTGAACAACGCCGCCGCCAACCCCTACATGGGTCCGCTGACCGGCCTCGACGCCGGTCGGGCGGAGAAGACGCACCGCGTGAACCAGTGGGGGCCGATCCTGTGGACGCAGCTGGCGGTGCGACACGGCATGGGCGTCGGCGGGTCGGTGATCAACATCGCGTCGACCGGCGGTCTCGGCGTCACACCCGGCATCGCCTACTACAGCGGCACCAAGGCAGCGCTGATCAACCTCACCAAGCAGCTGGCCGCCGAGCTGGCACCCGACATCCGCGTGAACGCGCTTGCGCCCGGTCTCGTGAAGACCGACTTCGCCCGCGCGCTGTGGGAGGAGAACGAGGCGGCGATCGCCAAGACGATGCCGCTCAAGCGCCTGGGCGAGCCGGAGGACATCGCGAACGCCGCGCTGTTCCTGGCCTCCGATGCCGCGTCGTGGCTGACGGGTCAGACGATCGTGATCGACGGCGGCGCCCAGCTCAACCGAGCCGGCTGACGAGCAACGCGCGCTGCACCTTGCCGATGGCGGTGCGGGGCAGGACGTCGAGCAGGACCAGCTGCTTGGGTGCGGCGTACGCGGGCAGCACCGCCTTCACCGCGTCGCGCAGCTGCTCGAGCGATGGCGTGACGTCACCGGCGACGACGAACGCCACGACCCGCTGTCCCCACTCGTCGTCGGCGACGCCGGCCACGGCCACGTCGGCGACACCAGGGACGTCCCGCAGCACGGCCTCCACCGGGTCGGGCCACACCTTCTCGCCGCCGGTGACGATCACGTCGCCGATGCGACCGTGCACCACGACCCGCCCGTCGACGACCTCACCGGCGTCACCTGTCCGCAGCCAGCCGGCGGCGTCCTTCGGATCGGTGCCATCGCGATACGCGCGCAGGAGCATGGGTGCGCGCACGTGCAGCTCGCCGTCGACGCTGCGCACCTCGACGCCGTCCAGCGGGACGCCGTCGTAGACGACGCCGCTGCCCGTCTCGGTCATGCCGTAGGTGGTCACCGCGTTCGCCGGGAGGTCGGCGGGCGGCGCCGCGCCCCCGACGACGACCCAGCGGAAGCGCGAGACGTCGCTGCGCCGCACCTGGGTCGCCACCATCGAGACCAACGTCGCTGCCGCGTCGTCGGCGTCGAACGTGAGCGGGGTGCCGGTGACGAGCGCACGCGTCACGACCGACAGCCCGCCGACGTGGGCCAGCGGCAGCACGCTGAGCCAGCGGTCGCGGTCGGGGTCGACGGCCAGGCGCGCGCTCGTGGCTCGCGCTGACGCGCGCACGGCGTCATGGGTCAGCACCGCGCCCTTGGGCTCGCCCGTGGTGCCGCTGGTGGCGACGACGAGCGCGTCCCCGTCCTCGACGGGCTCATCGACGCGCATCGCCGCCAGCAGGGCATCGGCGGCCGGCTGCGGGAGCCGGGGATCCAGCGGGAGCACGGCGTCGCCGTCGTCCCAGGCCCGACGCAGGCCGTCGACGAACGCTGTCGTCCCCTGGGCCAGCAGCGGTACGAGGCGGCGCACCGATGCATGGTAGGAATCGCCGCCGTGGCTGCCTCCATCACGTGGGAACCCCACGGCGAGTGGGACGACATCAGGTACGAGACGGCGAGGGTCCTCGACGGGTCTGACGTCCGGGTGGCGAAGATCACCATCGACCGGCCCGAGGTGCGCAACGCGTTCCGCCCCCACACCGTCGTCGAGCTGTCGCGGGCGTTCGAGCTGGCACGCGAGGACCCCGACGTCGGCGTGATCATCCTCACCGGCGAGGGCGACATGGCGTTCTGCTCGGGCGGCGACCAGCGGGCGCGCGGCGACAGCGGCTACGTCGGCGAGGAGGATGCGCTCGGACGCCAGGGGGTGGGCCGGTTCCACGTCACCGACCTGCACGTGCAGATCCGCCGACTGCCCAAGCCGGTCATCGCCATGGTCGCCGGGTTCGCGATCGGCGGTGGGCACGTGCTGCACGTCGTGTGCGACCTCACCATCGCCGCCGACAACGCTCGCTTCGGGCAGACCGGGCCCAAGGTCGGCTCGTTCGACGGCGGGTTCGGCGCCAGCGTGCTGTCTCGCCTGGTCGGGCCGAAGAAGGCGAAGGAGATCTGGTTCCTCTGCCGCCAGTACGACGCGCAGCAGGCGCTCGACATGGGGCTCGTGAACGCCGTCGTGCCGCTGGAGCGACTCGAGGCGGAGACGCTCGACTGGTGTCGGGAGATGCTCCAGCTGTCGCCGTTTGCGCTGCGGCTCCTCAAGGCGTCGTTCCACGCCGAGGAGGACGGCTTCGCCGGCATGCAGCAGCTGGCGCACGACGCCAACCTGCTCTTCTACATGTCGGAGGAGGCCCAGGAGGGGCGCGACGCGTACAAGGAGAAGCGGCCGCCTGACTTCTCGAGGTTCCCCCGACGGCCGTGACGCCGTGAACGTCTGGGTGCAGGGCGCGCGCCCGCGCACGCTGCCGGCGGCGGTCGTGCCGGTGCTCGTCGGCACCGCCTGCGCAGCCGGCGCGCGAGCTGGCGGGATCGTCTGGTGGCGCGCGATCGCGGCCATGGTCGTCGCCCTCGCCATCCAGGTGGCCACGAACTACGTGAACGACTACGCGGACGGGGTGCGCGGCACCGACGATCGTCGCGTCGGCCCGGTGCGGCTGGTCGGCAGCGGGCTGGCGACGGCCGATGCAGTGAAGCGTGCCGCGGCACTGGCCGGGCTGGTGGCTGTGCTCGCCGGTCTGGCGCTCACCGCCGCCGTCGGTCCCGAGCTGCTGGTCGTCGGTGCCGCGTCGCTCGCCGCCGGCTACCTGTACACCGGCGGACCAGCGCCGTACGGCTACCTCGGTCTCGGCGAGCTGTTCGTCTTCACGTTCTTCGGCGTCGTCGCCACCGCCGGCAGCGCGTACGTGCAGCTCGACGACGTGATGGGGCTCGCACTGGCCGCATCGGTTCCCGTCGGCTGTCTCGCCACCGCGCTGCTCGTGGTGAACAACCTGCGTGACATCCCGACCGATGCCGCGGCCGGCAAGCGCACGCTCGCGGTGCGCATGGGCGACGGCGCCACCCGCGCGCTGTACGTCGCGCTCGTCATCGCCGCGTTCGCCGCGCTGCCGGTGCTCGCCCTGCGACGACCGTGGGCACTGGCCGCCCTCGCCGCGATCCCGCTCGCCGTCGTCCCGCTGCGACGCATCGCCAGCGGCACCAGCGGGCGCGACCTCGTCGCCGTGCTCGGTGACACCGGCCGGCTGCAGCTCGTCTACGGCGCGCTGCTGGCGTCGGGTCTGGCGCTCTCCGCATGAGCCAGCCACGGGCGCAGCACGTCGAGGAACGCCTCTGGCTGCTCGAGGTGCACGGTGTGACCGGCACCGTCGACGACGGCCAGCTCGGCGCCGGGGATGGCGTCGGCGAGGCGCCGGCCGAGACCGACGAACTTGGCGTCGAGCGCGCCGGCGACGACGAGGGTGGGAACCGTCAGCGTGCGCAGTCGATCCCACAGCGGCTCCTGGGTGCCGGTGCCGGCGCGCCGCAGGCTCGATGCCAACCCGGCGGCGGTGTTCTCCAGGCGATGCGAGCGACCCTGGGCGGCGGGGGACAGGCCGGCGAACAGCGGCTGTGCCAGCCACTCGTCGACGAAGGCCGGGACGCCGATGCGCTCGATGCGGTCGGCCAGGGCGTAGTCCGCCGCCCGCCGCGCCCGTCGCTCGTCGTCGTCGTCGATGCCTCCCGTCGCGCTGATCAGCACCAGGCCGCGCACCGTGTGCGGCGTGGCGAGTGCCGCGTGCAGGCACAGGCGGCCGCCCATGGAGTAGCCCACGTAGATCCCGGCGCCGCCGGCCTCGGCCAGCCAGGCACCGCCCTCGACCAGGTCCAGGTCGACGTCGCTCGCGTCACCGTGGCCAGGTGCGTCGAGCGCCACGACGTCGTGGTCGGACAGCGCCGGCAGCAGCGGGTCCCACGATCGGTGGGTCTGGGTGAAGCCGTGGACGAGGACGAGTCGCACCGATGACGAACGTACAAGCCACGTTCGCGGCCACCCTGGTCGACGAGTGGGTTCGCGGTGGCGTCCGCCACGCCGTCGTGGCGCCCGGCTCACGCTCGACGCCGCTGGCGCTGGCGCTGGCCGCGCACGACGGCATCGAGGTGCACGTGCACCTCGACGAGCGCGCCGCCGCGTTCACCGCGCTCGGCATCGGCAAGGCGAGCGGCGTGCCCGCCATCCTGCTCTGCACCAGCGGCACCGCCGCCGCCGAGCTGCACCCGGCGGTGGTCGAGGCCCATCAGGCCCGGGTGCCGCTGCTGGTCTGCACCGCTGACCGTCCTCCCGAGCTGCAGTCCGTGGGCGCTCCGCAGACGATCGACCAGACCCACCTCTACGGGCGTGCCGTGCGCTGGTTCGTCGAGCCCGGCGTGGCCGACGACGCCACGCGCGGCGCGTGGCGCTCGCTCGCTGCCCGCGCCCTCCTCGAGTCGGTCGGTGCGCCCCCCGGACCCGTCCACCTGAACCTCGCGTTCCGCGACCCGCTCGTCGGCGAACCCGGCGCGCTGCCACCCGGCCGCGCCGACGGCATCGCGTGGCACAGCCCGACGATGCGCGTCGAGGTGCGCCACGAGATCGCCGGCTCCCGCGGGATCGTCGTCGCCGGTGCGGGCGCACCGGACCTGTCCGGCGCGCCCTGGCCGGTACTGGCGGATCCGGCGTCCGGGGCGCGCGTGCCCGGGAGCATCGCCGCCTTCGACGAGCTGCTGCGGACGGGAGCGATGCCCGAGCCCGAGCTCGTCGTGCGCGTGGGCGACGCGCCGGCGTCGAAGGTGCTGGCCCAGTGGCTCGCCGCGCTCGACGTTCCCCAGCTGGCGTTCGCCGGCGGGTGGACCGACGCCGACCGCACGGCCTCGATCGTGGGCGATGCGGTCCCGATCTTCACTGGCGTGCCGGACGAGGGGTGGCTGCAGACGTGGCGCGACGCGGAGGCGGCGGCGCAGGCGGCCATCGACGAGGTGCTGGGAGCCCAGCGCGAGCTCACCGAGCCCTTCGTCGCCCGCACGGTCGCGGCACACGCGTCGACGCTCGTGGTCTCGTCCTCGATGCCGGTGCGTGACGTCGAGTGGTACGCGGCTCCCCGTCACGGCCTGCGGGTGCTGGCGAACCGCGGCGCCAACGGCATCGACGGCGTCGTCTCAACCGCCGTCGGCGTCGCGCTGTCGACGCGCGAGCCCGTGACCGTGCTCGTGGGCGACCTCGCGTTGCTGCACGACTCGAACGCACTGCTCGGACTGGTGGCGCGCGAGCTCGACCTCACCATCGTCGTCATCGACAACCGCGGCGGCGGCATCTTCTCGTTCCTGCCACAGGCGAGCACGCTCGACGCGGGTACGTTCGAGTCGCTCTTCGGCACGCCGCAGGACGTCGACATCGCCGCGCTCGCCGCCGCGCACGGCATCGCCACGTTGCGCGTGCACGAGCCGGACGGTCTCGAGACCGCGCTGGAGATCGCGTCGACGGCGTCAGGGACGCACGTGGTGCTGGCACCGACCGATCGTCAGGCCAACGTCGCCGTGCACGAGCAGCTGCACGGCGCGGTGGCGGCTGCGATCAGCTCCAGGCGCTGACGGCGTCGTCGAGCTCGAACAGCGGATCGTCGTCCTCGACGTCCCACGGCTCTCCCCAGCGGACGAGGTCCGAGAACGGCTGGAGCAGCCGCAGCAACATGGACACGAGAGACGTTCTATCCCACCGAAACCTCTTGCATGCGCAATGGTGTCGCCTGTCGCAGGTGACGAATGGCTCGCTCAGGGGCGCACGATGGCGCTGAGCAGGGCATTCAGCTTGGCGCGGGTCTCGGCCAGCTCGGTGGCCGGGTCCGAGTCGGCGACGATGCCGTTCCCGGCGAACAGCCTGGCGACGGTACCGTCAACTTCCGCGCAGCGGATGGACACCGCGAATCGCCCGTTGCCGCGCGCGTCGACCCAGCCCACGGTGCCGGCGTAGCGACCGCGATCGAACCCCTCGAGGCGGTCGATGGCATCGAGGGCGAGGTGGCGCGGGAAGCCGCACACCGCGGGCGTCGGGTGCAGCGCGTCGACGAGCGTCACGACCGATGCCGGCGGAGAGGACAGCCGTCCCTCGCACAGCGACGCGAGGTGCTGCACGTTGGCGAGCGCGACGATCGACGGCTCGGGCTCGGAGTCGACGTACGAGCAGAAGGGCAGCAGCGCATCGAGCACGGTGTCGATGGTGATCTGGTGCTCGGCGCGATCCTTCGACGACGCGAGCAGCGCCGCAGCCAGGCGCGCATCGGCCGTCGGGTCGCCCGTGCGCGGCGTCGTGCCCGCCATCGGGTGCGAGCGGACCACGTCGCCGGTGCGCGACACGAGCAGCTCGGGACTGGCGCCGATGAAGCCGTCGACCGAGAACAGGTAGGCCGACGGGTACGCGCTGCGCAGCCGGCGCAGGATCTCGATCACGTCGAAGGGCCGATCGGCCTCGACGAGGATCTCCCGCGCGAGCACGACCTTCTGCAGGTCACCGGCGCGCATGGCCGCCACCGCCTCGGCCACCGCGTCGCACCAGTCGAGCGGGTCGCGACCGGGGCGCACGTTGAACGACGACGGTGCGCGCGTCGGCGGCCGGCTGGAGGGCCCGGTCTCGAACCCGGGCGGCCCGATGACGGTCTCCCAGCGAGTCCCGTCGTCGGCGCGGCCGACGATCAAGGACGGCACCACCAGGGGCGCCGTGCCGCGGAAGGGCATCGCCGTGAACGCGACGGCCCCCGTGCCGGGCAGCGCGACCTCGTCGTCGACGTCGATGGCTGCGAGCGCAGCTTCGACGTCGGCGGGGCGCGGGATGCGGAGCGCCTCGCCTCGCCCGGCCATGCCCAGGCCGTGCTGCTCGAACAGCACGCCGGTGGGACCGGCCACGTCGAGCAGGTCGACGTCGTGGTCGAGCCGGCGGGTGCGGGCGACGAGCTTCATCGGCGGGTGCCGGTGAGCAGCTGGGTGATGCCGGCGCTCAGCAGCCGGCGCTCGGCGTCCGGAAACCCAGCGGTGCGGAGCATCACGGTCATGCCGTCGCCCTCGGGCAGATAGGCCGCCGACCGGGGCAAGTACCGGTACGCGTCCTTGCCGGCGCCGTTCAGCGCGCCGCCGATGCGGGGGACCACCTTGCCGAAGTAGATGCCGTGCCCCCAGCGCAGCACCGGGTTCGTCGGCGCGGCGACGTCGAGCAGCGCGATGCGTCCGCCGGGACGCAGCACGCGTGCCAGGTCAGCGAAGAACGGCGTCAGGTCGCGCAGGTTGCGCAGGGCGAAGCCGCACGTGACGCCGTCGACCGACCCGTCGGGGAACGGCAGCCGCAGCGCGTCACCCTGCACGAGCGGCGCGTCGGTCCTGGCGTTGGCCAGCATCCCGAACGAGAGGTCGACGCCGATGGGCGAGAACCCGGCTGCCGCGAGCTCGCGGCAGAAGTCACCGGTGCCGGCGGCGATGTCGAGCACCGTCGAGCCGGCTGGCAGCCCGAGCGAGCGCGTGGCCCGCTTGCGCCACCGCACGTCGAGGCCGAACGTCATGACCCGGTTCACCAGGTCGTAGCGGGGTGCGATCGTGTCGAACATCTGCCGGACGGCGCGGACCTTCTCCTCGCCCTCGGGCAGCGACTCGTGCATCAGGTCACTCTAGGAACGAGAGCCCGCGAAGCACGGACTCGGCCTCCTCGCTGATCATGCGGACGACGTCGGCCGCCGGTCGGACGGCGTCGACGAACCGCGCCGACTGGCCGTAGAGGATGGCCCGCCCCGGCGTCACCTCCGCCCGTCGCTGCCGCAGCTCGTCCTCTCGCTCGGCCCACTCGTCGGTGAACGCGTCGCGCCGCACGCGCTCGCCGATGGCGGCCGGCCACGGCAGCCCCGACGCGATGTCGTACGCGCGTGTGAAGACGGTGTCGGCGCCGTCGCTGTCCACGATCGCCGCCTTGTGCTCGGCGTCGATCTCGATCGCCTCCGGCGTCGCCAGGAACGCGGTGCCGAGCCACGCCCCATCGGCGCCGGCGACGAGCGCGGCGGCCAACGTCCGGCCGCTGCCGATGCCGCCGGCGGCGAGCAGGGGCACGTCGGGGTGCGCGTCGGCGATGCCGACCAGCAGCGGGAGCATCGCCATCGTTCCCGTGTGCCCACCAGCCTCCGTGCCCTGCGCGACGAGGACGTCGGCGCCGGCGGCGACGGCGAGGTCGGCGTCGGCGAACGTCTGCGCCTGGCAGATGAGGCGGACGCCGGCGTCCTTGACGCGGCGGCCCCAGTCACCGGGATCCGAGAACGAGAGCGCGATCGCAGCCGGTCGCGCGTCGAGCGCGGCCTGGAAGTGGCCCTCGGTGAACGTGAGGAACGGCGTGATGAACCCGATCGCGAACGGCCGGTCCGTGCGCGCCCGGACCAGGTCGGCCTGGGCCCGCACCCAGTCGGGACCCTCGGTGGCGTGGATGCCGCCGAAGGCGCCCATGCCCCCGGCGGCCGACACCGCGGCGGCCAGCGTGCCGCCGCTGTGCATGGCCATCGGTGCCGACATCACCGGATGGTCGAGCCCGAACAGGTCGGTGAAGCGGGTGCGCAGCACGATGGTCAGGCCGTCGCGATCTGGCGGGCCCAGGCGTAGTCGGGCTTGCCGGCCGACGAGCGGTGCACGCGGTCCACGACCACGAGGTGGCGCGGCGCCTTGTAGCCGGCGAGCACGCGATCGCAGTGCCGTCGCAGGCTCTCGAGCGTCGGCCGCGCGTCGTGCCGGGGCGCCACGACGGCGGCGATGCGCTCGCCGAAGCGATCGTCGGGGACGCCCACGACCACGACGTCAGCCACCGCCGGGTGCGACCGCAGACAGCGCTCGACCTCCTCGGGCTGGACCTTGTGCCCGCCGGTGTTGATCGTGGTGGCCCCGCGGCCGAGGACGGTGACCGTGCCGTCCTCCTCGCGACGGGCACGGTCGCCCGTCAACGCCCAGCGCACGCCGTCGATCTCCGGGAAGGTGCGCGCCGTCGCCTCGGGGTCGCCGTCGTAGCCGAGGGGGATGGCGCCGCGCCGGGCGAGCCAGCCCAGCCCGTCGTCGTCGGGCTCGAGCACCGCCGTCTCGTCGTCGACGACGAAGCGGGGCGGCCCGTCGACCACGGCCCCGGCGACGCTCACCATCTGGCCGTGCCCGCCCGTCTCCGACGCGCCGAAGCCGTCGACGACGAGCATCGTCGGGAGCAGCGAGAGCAACCTGCGCGTGACCGACGGCGACAGCGGCGCTCCGCCGGAGAGCATCGTCGTGAGCGAGGCCAGCGACCACCGGCCGGGTGATGCCGCGACGCGCTCGGCGAGCGGCAGCGCGAACGCGTCACCGACGACGACCAGGAACGACACCGCCTCGGCGTCGACGGCGTCGAGCGTCGCCTCGGGGTCGAAGCTGCGATCGCGCCGGCAGACGACGGTCCCGCCGTGGAGGAGCGAGCGCAGCGCCATCCACTGTCCGGTGCCGTGGGCGAACGGGCTGGCCGGCAGGCACCGCACGCCACGGCCGCCGAGGACCTCGTCGCCCGCGGGGGCCAGCGCGCCGCGATAGAGGTCGTCATGACGCCAGCGCACGCCCTTGGGTCGGCCGGTGGTGCCGCCCGTGTACAGGACGTACTCGTCTTCGCCGGAGCGGCCCTCCGCGGGTGACGCCGGCGAGGCGCCCGCCAACGCCGCCTCGTACGCGTCGCCGCGGGCCAGCGCCGTCGTCAGGAGGGGATCGACGTCGGGCTCGTGGACGAGGAGCGA
This sequence comes from Acidimicrobiales bacterium, assembly GCA_036275955.1. Classification (GTDB taxonomy): domain Bacteria; phylum Actinomycetota; class Acidimicrobiia; order Acidimicrobiales; family CADCSY01; genus DATLFP01. Next base: position 8,663 of record DASUCO010000130.1, on the reverse strand, counting down.
TGCGCGGCTGGCGTCGAGCACGGCGCGCTGCTCGTCGGGGTGGTCGCGCAGGCCGAGGTTCACGGGCACGGCGCGCAGCAGGAACGACGCCAGCAGCACCTCGAGGTGCTCGTTGCCGTTGGCCAGGAGCACGCCAACGCGGTCACCGGCACGCACGCCGCGGCCGTGCAGCACCGTCGCCAGCCGCTCGACGCGCGCTCGCAGCGCCGCGTAGGTGAGGCGCACGGGCTCGTCGCCCACCACCACGACCGCCTCCCGGTCAGGTGCTGCCGCGGCCGCGGCGAGGAACCGGTCCCCGAGGTTGCCGGTCGGCGTCGCCCCCACACGGGGAAGCGTAGGTTGCCCCTCATGACCTCTCTGACGTTCGGCGCGTTCTTCCCGCAGGGCTGGAAGATGGAGCTGTCCTCCATCGAGGGCGCCGAGAGCAAGTGGCAGGCGGCGATGGCGATCGCCACGGAGATCGAGGAGCTCGGCTACGACTCGATCTGGCTGTACGACCACTTCCACAACGTCCCTCGCCCGGCGCACGAGGCGGTGTTCGAGTGCTGGATGACCGCGGCGGCACTGAGCCAGGCGACGTCTCGCGTGCGAATCGGCCAGATGGTCGGCTGCAACTCGTACCGCTCGCCGGCGGTGCTGGCGAAGATGACGTCGACGTTCGACGTGATCAGCGGCGGCCGGCTCGACTGGGGCATCGGCGCCGGGTGGTACGAGAACGAGTACAAGGGCTACGGCTTCGAGTTCCCGGCGCCCAAGGTGCGCATCGGCATGCTGCGCGAGGCGGTCGAGATCGTGAAGTCGATGTGGACCGAACCGGAGACGACCTACGACGGCACCTACTACTCGCTGCAGCGGGCGCACTGCGATCCGAAGCCGCTGCAGCAGCCGCACCCTCCGATCTGGATCGGCGGTGGCGGCGAGCAGCTCACGTTGCGCGTCGTCGCTCGTCACGCGGACGTGTCGAACTTCGGCGGCAAGCCCGAGGAGTGGCAGCGCAAGGCGGAGATCCTGCAGGGCCACTGCAAGGCGGTCGGCCGCGACTACGACGAGATCCGCAAGACGATCTCGGGTGAGCTGCTGGTGCGCGAGACCGAGGCCGAGATCGACGCCATGGGGACGCAGTCGCTGTGGGGCGAGCCGCTCGAGTCGTGGAAGGCGGGGAACCTCGTCGGCACCCCCGAGCAGGTGGCCGAGAAGGTGCAGCGGTACGTCGACCTGGGCTGCACCGGCTTCGTGCCGTGGTGCTCGGACTACCCGTCCACCGAGAGCCTGCGGCTCTTCGCCGAGCAGGTCATCCCATCGTTTCGCTAGACGTAGTAGCGGTAGATGACCTCGGCAACGCACGAGGGCTTGGGCGCGCCCTCGACCTCGAAGGTCACGCTCATGGTGACCTGGGCACCGCCGGCCACGTCCTCGACCGACACGAGCTCGGCGCCCGCCCGCACCTTGGAGCCGACGGGCACCGGCGACGGGAAGCGCACCTTGCCGCAGCCGTAGTTCACGCCCATCGAGATGCCGCCCACCTGGAGGATCTGGGGGAGGAGGGCGGGCGCCAGGGACAGCGTCAGGTAGCCGTGGGCGATGGGCCCGCCGAACGGTCCGGCCTTGGCTCGCTCGGGATCGGTGTGGATCCACTGGTGGTCACCGGTCGCCTCGGCGAACTGGTTGACCTGCTCCTGGGTGATCTCGACGTACTCGGAGTGCCCGAGGTGCTGTCCCTGGAGCGCCTTCAGCTCGTCGATGCCGTTGACCGTGGTTGCCATGCGGGCAACCTAGCGATCCCGCTAGCTGAACCAGATCTTCTGGTAGTCCCGGGACTGCGGGTGCAGCAGCAGCGCCACCAGCGCGATCTCGAACATGAGGTTGATGATGCTGCCGCCGAAGATGTTCTCAACGCCGTTGAACGCGATGCGCAGCACGAACGGCAGGAAGGCCATGGCCAGACCGAGGTTGTAGCCCCAGCGCTTCTCGTTGGCGATGCCGAACCCGGCCGCCGCGCCACCGGCCACCAGGGCGATGCCGATGATGCTCCCCAGGCCGCCGAGCAGGGCGGTGAAGACGGCGTTGATGTAGAGCAGGAACACCGCGATCTGCAGGGTCTGGGGTTGCGTCGGGTTCGTCCACCGGCGGGTCTCCATGCCTGACAGTGTGGCAGCGGTCGTGCTGGGCGCGGGTGCCGGGACCCGCCTGCGGCCCCTCACGAACCTGCGGCCCAAGGTCCTGTGCCCGGTGGGCGGGGTCCCGCTCGTGGACCTGGCCATCGCCCGGGTGAGCGCTCTGGCATCGGCCGTGGCCGTCAACGTGCACCACGGCCGCCTGCAGCTGGAGACCCACCTGGAGGGGCGGGTGCACCTGTCGATCGAGGAGCGCGAGGCCCTGGGCACGGGCGGCGCCATCGGTGCCTTGCGGGGCTGGCTCGACGGCCGGGCGGCGCTGGTCGTCAACGGCGACACGTGGACCGACATCGACCTGTCGCCGCTGCTCGACGGCTGGGACGGCGAGCGGGTGCGGGTGCTCGTGCACGGGCCGCCGGGTACGACGCTGCGCTCGCTGCCAGGTGTCGTCGGCTCGCTCGTGCCGGCGCGCGACGTCGACCGGCTGCCGGCAACCCCGATCGGGCTGTCGAACGGGCTGTGGGCGCCGGCCGAGGCCGAGGGGCGACTCGACGTGCTGACGAGCGAGGGCGCGTTCGTCCCGGTGGACCGGCCGTCGGACTATCTGGCCGCCAACCTGCTGTCCTCGGGCGGCGAGTCCGTCATCGGTGCCGGCGCCGTGGTCGAGGGCCAGGTGACGCGGTGCGTGCTGTGGCCGGGCGCCGTCGTACGGCGAGGGGAGTCGCTGGTCGACGCCATCCGGTGCGACGGCCGCACCACGGTGCTCGTTCGCTAGAGGCGCTTCTCGCCCCAGTACGACGCCTTGGGGTTGGCGTTGTAGTCGGGGATCTCGACGTAGCCGGCCGAGGTGTACAGCGCCTTGGCGTGGGGCTGGGTGGGCCCGGTGTCGAGGCGCGCCCGCGCGTAGCCCAGGCGGCGGGCGGCGTCCTCGAGGCCGGTGAGCAGGCGGCGAGCGTGGCCGCGCGAGCGCGCCTCGGGCACGACGAACATGCGCTTGATCTCGGCCACGCCGCCGCCGAGCCGCTTGAGCCCGCCGCAGCACACGGGGGCGCCGGTCTCGTCCCAGCCGACGAGGAACGTGCCGTCCGGCGCCCACATCTCCTCCGGCGACGCGCTCGGCATGGCGTCGGGGTCGACGGGGCCGTTCAGCGAGTCGAGGAACTCGACCATGGCCGCCAGCAGGTCGCTGGCGGGCGACGACCCTGCGTGCGTGGGCACCAGCGCCAGGCGGAAGACGCCGTCCTCGTCGCAGGGCAGGCGCACGACGTCGATCACCGCGTCTGCGGTGAGCGCGTCGTAGAGGTGTGGGAAGCCGCCTTCGACTCGGATCTCGCCCAGCTTCGACTCGTCGAGCACGAGCAGCTGCAGGTCTCGGCGGCCGGCGTAGAGCGCGTTGGCCGGCGTGAGCACCTGGTGCGGTCCCGACAGGTGCACGAAGCCGTCGCCCTCGTCGGTGATGCGTCCCTCGGCCCACTCCTCGGGCGACGTGATGCGGAGGAGCATCAGCCCATCTGCACGGCGGTGGCGCGGAGCTGACCGCAGGCGGCGTCGATCGACGTGCCGCGGTTCTGGCGCACGGTGGCGTTGGCACCGAGGTTCTTGAGCAGGTCGCGGAACTGGCGGACCCGGGCGATGGGGGAGCCGGGCGTGTCGTACTCGGCCGTCGGGTTCAGCGGGATCAGGTTCACGTGCGCGTGGAGCGAGCGGGCGATGGCAGCCAGCTCGACGGCGTCCTGGTCGCGGTCGTTGACGCCGTTGATCATCGCCCACTCGAACGAGAGTCGACGGCCCTTGGCGTCGATGTACTCGCGGCATGCGTCGACCAGCGCGCCGATCGGGTAGCGCTTGTTGATGGGCACCAGCTCGTCGCGCAGCGCGTCGTTCGCCGCGTGCAGCGACACGGCCAGGTTCACCGGCAGGTCCTCGGTGGCGAGTCGCTTGATGCCGGGGATGATGCCGACGGTCGACAGCGTCAGGTGTCGGGCGGAGATGCCGATGTCGTCGTGCAGCCGGCGGATGGCGGCCCACACCCGGTCGTAGTTGGCCATCGGCTCGCCCATGCCCATGAACACGACGTTGCTGAGCCGGCGTGGCCTGGCCGCGCGCGCCGCGCGGACGACCTGCTCGACGATCTCGCCCGTGGTCAGGTTGCGATCGAACCCGGCCTGTCCGGTGGCGCAGAAGCCGCACGCCATGGCGCACCCGGCCTGGGTGGACACGCAGACCGTCGACCGGTCGCTGTAGTGCATGAGCACGCTCTCGACCAGCGCGCCGTCGTGCAGCTGCCACAGCCACTTGCGGGTGTTGCCGCCGTCGCTGGCCGACTCGGCCGCCGCCGCCAGCGCCGGCGGAAGGTCGTGCTCGAGTCGGGTGCGCAGCGCGCCCGGCAGCTCGGTCATCTCCGACGGCTCGGCCAGGCGGGTGTGGAGGCCCTCCCACACCTGCTTGACGCGGAAGGGCTTCTCGTCGGCGAGCAGCGCGGCGAGATCCTCCCGGGTGGCGTCGTAGCGGGCCGGCATCGGGACAACCCTAGGTAGCGTTCCGTCGTGTCCGTCGCGCCCACCCCCGAGCACCACCACCGCGACATCCAGGGTGGCGCGGCGCGCGCCGCAGTCTTCGGGATCAGCGACGGCCTCGTGTCCAACGTCGGTCTCATCCTCGGCGTGGCCGGCGCCGACGCCAGCAGCAACGTCGTGCGCGTCGCTGGCCTGGCTGGTCTCGTGGCCGGCGCGATCTCGATGGCGGCCGGGGAGTACAACTCGATGCGCGTGCAGACCGAGCTCCTCGAGCGTGAGCTGGCGATCGAGCGACGGGAGCTGCACCGCAACCCGCACGTCGAGACGGTCGAGCTGGCCCTGATCTACCAATCCCGGGGCATGGATCCCGACCAGGCGCGCGAGCTGGCCGAGGCGACGATGAGCGACCCCGAGCAGGCCCTCCAGGCCCATGCCCGCGAGGAGCTGGGCATCGATCCCGATGACCTCGGCTCGCCCATCCAGGCCGCGGTGTCGTCGTTCGTGGCGTTCTCCGTCGGGGCGCTCGTGCCGCTGGTGCCGTGGATCTTCGGCAGCGGCACGGCGGCCACCGTGACGTCGATGGCGCTGGCCCTGCTGACCGCGGCCATCGTCGGGATCGTCATCTCCAGCTTCACCGAGCGCCACCGCGTGGCGACGATCCTGCGCCAGATCGCCTTCACCGCCATCCCGGCGGCCATCACCTACGCCATCGGCTCCGCCGTGGGCGTCTCAGGCGCGGTGTAGCTCGATCAGACGTCGCCGGTGTACGCGCGGTCGACGTGGTTGAGCGTGAAGCCGAGGTGCTCGTAGAGCTTGACCGCGGGCTCGTTGGCGGCGTCGACGTAGAGCATCCCCCAGCGCAGACCACGGCGAGCGAGGTGGTCGAGGCCGTGCAGCACGAGGGCGCGACCGAGGCCGCGACCGTGGTGGTCGGGGTCGACGGCGATGACGTAGATCTCGCCCAGCGGAGGCTCGTGGTCGCGGTGCTCCTTGGTCCAGCAGAACCCGGCCAGCGCGCCGTCGACCTCGTGCAGGAGGAAGCCATCGGGGTCGAACCACGGCTCGCGCTGGCGCGCCTCGAGCTCCTCGCGGGTCCACGCCCCCTGCTCGGGGTGCCACTCGAACGCCCGGTTGTTGACGTCCAGCCACGCCTCCTCGTCCCGGCCGGGCACGAACGGCCGGAGCTGAAGCTCCGGTCGGGGCAGGTCGAGGGGGAGGGGCAGCCGCAGCTGCAGCAGGTCACGGCCCCGGTGCAGACCGACCGACGCCGCGATCTCGTCGTGCGTCGCCGTCGGCTGGTGCACCCACAGGTGCACATGGCCACCGCCCTCGTCGGCGATCAGCTCGAGCGCCGCCGTCAGCAGCTCGGGGGCGATGGCGCGAGCGTCGTAGCGGTGGTGGGGATCGATGGCGAGGTCGAGGGCCCACGAGTGCGCCTTGCCGCGAGACACCTGGGCGTAGGCGACGGGGTGGTCGTGCCCCGGCTCCCACGCCACCAGGCCGGCGAAGGAGGCGCGGCCGCCCTCGGCCATGTCCAGCCAGCGGTGCTCGTCGACCGGCGGGTGACCGTCGGCGTGCTCGGCCACGTGCAGCAGGTGGGCGACGGCAGCGACGTCGCGGTCGTCGAGCTGCCGCTTGATCTCCAGCCGTCGCACGCCCGTACCGTACGACCATGGCTCGACCCCGATCCCCCAAGGGCCGCGCCCGCGAGACGTTCGCGCGTCTCAGCGAGGTCTATCCCGGCACCGCGCAGGAGCTGTGCGAGCTCGACCACGAGAGCGCGTTCCAGCTGCTCGTCGCCACGATCCTCTCCGCCCAGACCACCGACGCCCGGGTGAACATGGTGACGCCGGAGCTGTTCCGGCGCTGGCCCGACCCGGCGGCGCTGGCCGAGGCCGAGGTGACCGAGGTCGAGACGGTCCTGCAGTCGACCGGGTTCTTCCGCCAGAAGACGAAGTCGGTGCAGGGCATGTCGCGCATGCTGCTCGAGCGATTCGGCGGCGAGGTGCCCCACGCCATCGAAGACCTCGTCACGCTGCCCGGTGTCGGGCGCAAGACGGCGAACGTGATCCGCAGCGTCGGCCTCGACGAGCCGGGACTGCCGGTGGACACGCACGTGCTGCGACTGTCCAAGCGCCTGGGTCTGACCGACGAGGTGGATCCGGTGAAGGTCGAGTACGCGCTGAACGCGCTGCTGCCGCCTGCGGACTGGGGGCTGTTCAGCGAGCGGGTCATCCTCCACGGCCGCCGGGTGTGCGACGCCAAGCGGCCGCGCTGCGACGAGTGCGTGCTGAACGACTTCTGTCCCAGCGCGTTCAAGGCCGGGCCGCTGCCGCGGGCGGCTAGAGCAGCGCGCTGACCACCTGGTCCAGCCGGCGCTGGGCCGTCTGGAGCGATCGCTCGACCTCGAACAGGGCGGCGGCCTGGTCGTCTCGTTCGGTGCCGGACAGCGACTCGGCCAGGCCGGTGATGCGCTGGGTGAGCGCCTCGAGCGCGGTGTTGATCGACGAGAGCTCGGGACCTGCGGACATGGCGCCCGTTGTACAGCAATCCCACTCGGGCCGCGCCGGGACCCGCCGGTAACCTCGCTCGGTGCTCACCCCCCTCGACCTGCGCGGCCAGACGGCCTTCACGCTGCCGCGCCCGTCGGCCGGCGGCGACGAGCCGCTCGACGTGGTGAAGGCGATCCTGGCCGACGTGCGCGACCGGGGCGACGCCGCCGTGCGTGAGCTCACGGCCCGGCTCGACGGCCCCACGTTGGACTCGTTCCTCGTCAGCACCGACGGCGCGCTGGACCGCATCCCGGCCGACCTGCGTGACGCGCTGGAGGTGGCGGCGGCCAACATCCGGGCCTACCACGAGACCCAGCTGACGCCCGAGGTCACCCACGAGCGCGACGGGATCGTCGTGCGCGACCTGCACCGACCGGTCGATCGCGCCGGCTGCTACGCGCCCGGCGGCCGCGCCCTCTACCCGTCGACCGTGCTCATGACCGCCATCCCGGCCCGGGTGGCCGGTGTGCCCGAGGTCGTGCTGTGCGTGCCGCCCCGCCGCGACGGCACGCTGCCCGACGAGGTCCTGGCCGCCGCGGTCATCGCCGGCGTCGACGAGGTGTACGCCATCGGCGGGGCCCAGGCCGTCGCCGCCATGGCCTACGGCACGGAGACCATCCGCCCGGTCGACGTGATCGTTGGCCCCGGCAACGTCTACGTGGCGCTGGCCAAGCGCGAGGTGGCGGGCGTGGTCGGTGTGCCGTCCTCGTTCGCCGGGCCGTCCGAGGTCGTCGTCGTGGGCGACGGCTCGCTGCGCCCGCAGCTGGCCGCCATCGACGTGGTGCTGCAGGCCGAGCACGGCCCCGACGGGCTGGCGTGGCTCATCACGTGGGACGACGCGTACGCCGACCTCGTCACCGCCGAGGTGACGCGCATCGTCGAGGCGTCGCCGCGACGGGCCGAGATCGAGTCGACGCTTCGCGAGGGCGGCTACGCCGTCGTCGTCGACGGACCCGAGCAGGCCATCGACGTCGCCAACCGCATCGCTCCGGAGCACCTCGAGCTGCTGGTGGCCGATCCCGACGCGCTGCTGCCGATGGTGAAGCACGCCGGTGCCGTCTTCTGCGGCGAGTGGGCGCCGGCGTCGGTGGGGGACTACCTGGCCGGGCCCAACCACGTGCTGCCGACGTTCGGCTCGGCGCGCTTCTCCGAGGCGCTGCGCGTCGACGACTTCCTCAAGCACGTGCACGTCGTCACGCTCGACCGTGCCGCGCTCGACAAGGTGGCGCCCCACGTCGCCACGCTGGCCCGGGCCGAGGGTCTCGCCGCGCATGCCGAGTCGGTCGAGCTGAGGACCAAGGGATGACCCGTCCGCGGGTGCGGGACGACCTCGTCGCGCTGGAGGGCTACCACTCGCCCCAGGTGGACGTTCGTGTGCGCCTCAACACCAACGAGGCGCCCACGCCACCGCCGCAGGCGTTCCGCGACGCGCTCGCCGCCGAGCTGTCGCGCGTCGAGTGGAACCGCTACCCGGACCGTGA
>DASUCO010000129.1:0-5605 GCA_036275955.1 Acidimicrobiales bacterium | reverse complement strand
CGGGCTCGATCACCGCCGGCCCGATGCGGTGGCGAAGCGGCGGGCGCGTGGCCAGCGCACGGCGCGCGAGAACGTGGCCGACCTCGTCGACGATGGCTCCTTCGTCGAGTACGCACCGGTGGTCGTCGCCGCCCAGCGGCGGCGCCGCTCCATGGAGGAGCTGATCACCCGCACGCCGGCCGACGGTCTCGTGGGCGGCATCGGCACCATCGCCGGCCACCCCACCATCGCCGTGTCGTACGACTACACGGTCCTGGCCGGCACCCAGGGCCTGTGGAACCACGAGAAGAAGGACCGCCTGTTCGAGCTGGCCGAGCGCCTGCGGGTGCCGGTCGTGTTCTTCACCGAAGGCGGCGGCGGGCGCCCCGGTGACACGGATGGCTCCGGCGTCGCGGGCCTGGACTGCCTGGCGTTCAACTACTTCGCCAGGCTCAGCGGCCTCGTGCCGTTGGTCGGCATCAACTCCGGCTACTGCTTCGCCGGCAACGCCGCGATCCTCGGGTGCTGCGACGTCATCATCGCCACCGCCAACTCGAACATCGGCATGGGCGGTCCGGCGATGATCGAGGGCGGCGGCCTCGGCGTGTACGAGCCCACGGCCATCGGTCCGATGTCGGTGCAGGTGCCGAACGGGGTCGTCGACATCGCAGTGGAGGACGAGGCCGAGGCGGTGGCCGTCGCCAAGCAGTACCTGTCCTACTTCCACGGTCCGGTCGACGAGTGGGACTGCGTCGACCAGCGCACGCTGCGGCACCTCATCCCCGAGAACCGCCTGCGCGCCTACGACGTGCGCACCGTCATCGATGCGCTGTTCGACGCGGGCTCGGTGCTCGAGATCCGGCGCGGGTGGGGCCACGGCATGATCACCGCGTTCGCCCGCGTCGAGGGCCGGCCCCTCGGCGTGGTGGCGAACAACCCGACGCACTTGGGTGGGGCCATCGACGCCGACGCCGCCGACAAGGCGGCGCGCTTCCTGCAGCTGTGCGACGCGTTCGACATCCCCGTCGTGTTCCTGTGCGACACGCCGGGGTTCATGGTCGGGCCCGAGCACGAGGCGCTGGCCGCCGTGCGCCACGTGTCGCGCATGTTCGTCACCGGCGCCAACCTCACCGTGCCGTTCGCCACCGTCGTGCTGCGCAAGGGGTACGGGTTGGGCGCGCAGGCCATGGCTGGCGGCTCGTTCAAGGCGCCGCTGTTCTGCGTGGCGTGGCCGACCGGTGAGTTCGGCGGCATGAACCTCGAGGGCGCCGTCCGCCTGGGGCAGCGCCGAGAGCTGGACGCCATCGAGGACCCCGAGGAGCGCGAGCGCACGTACCAGGAGATGGTGGAGCGCATGTACCAGCACGGCAAGGCGCTGAACATGGCCAGCCACTTCGAGATCGACGACGTCATCGACCCGGCCGACACTCGCCGCTGGATCACCACCATGCTGAGCTCAGCCCCGCCGCCCCCGCCACGCGAGGGCAAGAAGCGCCCCAACGTCGACACCTACTGATCGTTCTCGGCACCCCAACCGACCAGATGTGGCCGGTTGCGGTACCGAGAACGCGTCTCAGCGGAGCGAATGGCGCTCGAAGAAGGCCCAGAGCTCCTCGGTGGCATCGCGCGGCCAGCCGTGGCCGCCGGCGACCGTGTGGAGGCGCGCGTCGCCGCCGGGCCACGCCTCGACGATCACCGCGATCGAGGGACCCTCCTCCGGCAGGTCAAGCGCGTCGGCCGCCAGCGGACTGAGGCCGCCGTCGTAGAGCACGACATCGTCGTCCCGACCGTGGATGATCAGCGCCGGCGCCGTCCGCGGCGGATCGCACGGCTCGACGAGACGGACGCCCGACACGGGCGCGAACGCGGCGATGCGGTTGGCGACCGGTGAGCACGCGAGCGTCGAGATGAGGAACCCGCCCATCGAGTGCCCCGTGACGTAGATGCGGTCCGGATCGATGCACAGCGACGCCTCGGCGTCGTCGATCACGTCCGCCACGAACGCAACGTCGATCCCGTCGACGGCGAGGTCCCACGCCGGGATGTCACCCAGCGCGTGCGGGGTGATGGTGACGAACCCCTCGCGCGCGCCGAGGTCGCCGACGCCCGTGCGGCTGGCGTGGAGCTCGGCACCCTCGCTGTAGCCGTGGAGGTCGACGACGAGCGGCAGCGGCGTCGTGCCGTCGTGGGCGTCGGGCACGTGGCGCAGGTACCACCGTTCACCGAGGTCGACCCGGCCCTCACCGGGCTCCACGGTGCTGCACGGTGCCGCGGTCGTCGTGGTCGTGGTGCTGGTGGGCGTGCTCGCCGCCGTGTCACCGTCGCCGCCCGAGCAGGCGGCGACGACGAGCAGCGCCGCGATCAGTCCAGCTTGTCGTGCAGGAAGGCGGTGCTTCGCTCCCATGCGGTCTTCGCCGCCTCCGGGTCGTAGGTGCCGAGCGCGTTCGTCTCGTTGGCAAACGCGTGACCGGTGCCGGGGTAGACGTGCACGGTCACGTCCCGGCCCATGCCGCGGAGCTCCTCGCCCAGCGCCTCGAGCGCGGCGGGCGGGAAGAAGTCGTCGTTGGCGGCGGCGTGCACGAGCACGGGCGCGGTGAGCCCGCCCCACTCCGGCGCCTGGTCGCCCAGCGGCGCGCCGTAGAACGGGACGGCGGCGCCGATCTTGTCGCCCTGCAGCGCGGCGACCAGCAGCGTCATGGCGCCGCCCATGCAGAACCCCATGGCGCCCACCGACGAGCCCGACACCGCGTCGTGGGCCAGGAGGAAGTCCACGGCGCCGCCCATGTCGCGTGCGGCGCGGTCGATCGGCATCGACGACATCAGGTGGGCGGCCTTGTCCATCTCGTCGTGCTCGGCCAGCTCGCCGTGGTACAGGTCGGGGGCCAGGGCGACGAAGCCCTCCGCCGCGAGGCGGTCGGCCACGCCCTTGATCTGCGGGTTCAGGCCCCACCACTCCTGCAGGACCAGGACGGCGGGCGCCGGCGTCGACGCCGGCAGCGCCAGGTAGCCGGACGCGCTGTTGCCGTTGCTCGGAAACTCGACTGTCTCACCCATGTTCGCGAACGTACCCGGGTGGAACGAGGAGAGGTGCTGTGGCAGCCGACGGGTGACTCGGCGCTGCATCGATTCGCTCGGTCGCACGGGTTCGAGCGCTACGCCGATCTGCACGCGTGGTCGATCGACGACCTCGAGGGGTTCTGGGCCGCGATCGCAGCCGACGTCACGTGGATCACGCGCCCAGACCGCGTGCTGGCCGACGCGTCGATGCCCGGTGCCGTCTGGTGCCCCGGCGGGGCGCTGAGCTACCCGCAGCACGCCCTGTCGGACGAGCCGTTCCTCGCCGTCGTCGCGCACTCCCAGACGCGGGCGCCCATCGAGCTCACGAGCGACGAGCTGCGCGAGCAGGTGGCCCGCTGCGCCGCCGGGCTGCGGCGACTGGGCGTGCAGCGCGGCGACCGGGTCGCCGCCTTCCTGCCGAACATCCCCGAGACGCTGATCGCGTTCCTGGCCACCGCGTCGCTCGGTGCGGTGTGGTCGAGCTGCGCGCCGGAGTTCGGAACCCGCGCAGTGGTGGACCGGTTCTCGCAGATCGAACCCCGGGTCCTTCTGACGATCGACGGCTACCGCTACGGCGCGCGTGACATCGACAAGCGCGCCCAGGTGGACGAGATCGTCGCCGGGCTGCCCTCCGTCGAGCAGGTGGTGGTCGTCCGCTACCTCGGCACCGGCGATGACGGTTGGTCCGACCTGCTGCGCGAGCCCGGTCCGCTCGCGTTCGAGCCGGTGCCGTTCGACCACCCGCTCTACGTGCTCTTCAGCTCGGGCACCACGGGACTGCCGAAGCCGATCGTGCACGGCCACGGCGGCATCCTGCTCGAGCACCTCAAGGTGCTGTCCCTGCACCAGGACGTGGGCGCCGGCGACCGGTTCCTGTGGTTCACGACCACCGGCTGGATGATGTGGAACTACCTGGTGTCGGGACTGCTGCACAGGTCGACGATCGTGCTGTTCGACGGCGACCCCGCCTACCCGGACCTCGGGACGCTGTGGCGGCTGGCGCACGACACCGAGACGACGGTCTTCGGCGTGTCGGCGCCGTTCCTCATGGCATGCCGCAAGGAGGGCGTCGTCCCCGAGCGCGGCGCACTGCGGTGGGTGGGCTCGACCGGCGCGCCGCTGCCGGCCGCCGGCTTCCGCTGGGTGCACGAGACGATCGGCGTGCCGGTGTCGTCGATCAGCGGCGGCACCGACGTCTGCACCGCGTTCGTCGGGTCGACGCCGATGACGCCCGTGCGCGCCGGCGAGATCAGCGCCCGACTGCTCGGGTGCGCGGTGGAGGCGTTCACGCCCGACGGCACGCCGTGCCAACCCGGCGTCACCGGCGAGCTCGTCCTCACCCGGCCCATGCCGTCCATGCCCGTCGGGTTCTGGCGCGACGACGGCGGCCGGCGCTACCGGGCCGCGTACTTCGACGACTTCCCCGGCGTGTGGCGCCACGGCGACTGGATCACCTTCACCGACGACGGCGCGTGCACGATCACCGGCCGGTCCGACGCCACGCTCAACCGCGGGGGCGTGCGCCTGGGTACCAGCGACTTCTACGCCGTGGTCGAAGCGCTGCCCGAGGTGGCCGACAGCCTGGTCGTCCACCGCGAGGACGACGAGGGGGGCGCGGGGGAGCTGCTCCTGTTCGTCCAGCTGGCGGCGGACGCGGCGCTGGACGACGACCTCGTGGCGCGCATCAGGTCGGCGCTGCGCACCGAGCTGTCGCCCCGCCACGTGCCCGACGCGATCGAAGCGGTGCCGATCGTCCCGCGCACGCTGTCCGGCAAGAAGCTCGAGGTGCCGGTGAAGCGCATCCTCGACGGCGTGCCGCCGGAGGTGGCGGCATCAGCGGGGTCGCTGTCCGACCCGACCGCGCTCGACTGGTTCGTGGCGCGCGCTACCTCGGCTCGAGGATGACGACGGGGATCTCACGGATCCCCCTCGTCTTCTCCTCGTACTCGGCGAAGCCGGGCATCAGGTGCTTCTGCTTCGTCCAGATGCGCTCGCGCTCGTCGCCCTCTGCGACCCGGGCCCGCACCGCGATCGTCTCGGTGCCGACCTCGACGGTGGTGTCCGGGTTGGCGAGCAGGTTGCGGTACCACGCGGGATGGGTGGGGGCGCCGGCCTTGGAGGCGAAGACCACGTAGCGGTCGCCGTCGGCCTGGTACACGAGCGGACTCACCCGCTCGGTGCCGGTCTTGGCGCCGGTGTGGTGGAGGAGGATCATCGGCGCGCCCTCGAAGCCGCCGCCGACCTCGCCGCCGTTCGCCCGGAACTCCTCGATGATCGCGGTGTTGAAGTCGCTCATTGCGTACGCAAACACCAGAGGCGCCGTGATGCTTCCGCATCCCTTGTGATACCGTCGGTATCTGTGAGCACGACTCCATCTCCTTCGGCAGGCCTGAAGACGACCGAACTCGTGGATCCCGCCCTCGTCGACGCCTTCCGGCGCGACGGCTACGTCGTGGTCCCCGGCCTCCTGACCGACGACGAGCTCGATCGCTACGGCGCCGCCGTGACCCGTGGTGTGCGCGAGCGCAGCGCCGGCGACGACATCCCGCTCGAGAAGAAGAGCCGCTAC
>DASUCO010000128.1:0-7134 GCA_036275955.1 Acidimicrobiales bacterium | reverse complement strand
GAAGCGGGTGACGGTGGGACCCACGGTGGCGCCGATCAGCCTGGTCTCGACGCCGTGGGCGGCCAGCGCCATCTCCAACGTGCGACCGGCCTCCTGCACGGCGCGCTGGTCGACGCTGTGCGCCTCGCTGCGCTCGAGCATGGTGAGCGGCGGCAGCTTCCACTTCGGCGGCTCGGCCGCCGGGCCGAGGCCGATCGCGAGCTGCTCGGTCGACTCCTCGTCCGTCGGCACGTGGAGCTCGAGGTCGTCGTCGTCCTCGTACGGCTCGTCGTCCTCGACCGCCTCCTCGGGGATCGGCACGTTGATCACCGGCTCTGGCATCGGATCCGGCATCGAGTCCAGTGCACTCGCGTCGTAGGGATCGTCGTCGTCGACGTCCTCCTGCGCCGGGCGATCGCCGACGGTGCCCAGCCAGTGCACGCCCGCCTTGAGCGCGCCGACGACCGGCCGCACGAAGTCGACGGTGTGATGCACCGCGGCCGAGACCGTCGTCTGCGTCAGCACCAGCACGCCGGCCAGGCCGATCACGACGAGGAGGATCGTCGCGCCCCACGTAGCCGCGATCGCCTCGAGCGGATCGCCCAGCACGCGCCCGATCCCGCCGCCGCTCTCGTTGGCGAGATGAGCCAGGCCGACGACCGCCAGGAGGATCAGCGCGCAGCCGAGTCCGGCCCGCCGCGCCTCGTGGGCGTCGGTCTCCTTGCTCTCGTGGATGAGAAGGGCACCGATCCACGCCATGGCCACCGGCACCACGAACCGGCCGCTGCCGACGAGGGCGTCGGCGCCGTCGCGCAGGCCGCGTCCCACGGGGCCGGTGAGGTCGAACCAGGTGCCCAGCCCGGCCAGGATCCCGGAAAGGACGAGGACCACGCCCCAGGTGTCGCGCCGCCACAGCAGCCGCTCGAGGGCGCTGAGGTCGGGGTCCTTCTTCTTCGCCGTCTTCCTGGCCGCCGGCTTGCGCTTCGGCGCCGGGCGCTTCCTCGTCGCAGTTGCCACAGTGGCAACAACGGTAACAGGAGCAACTCGCGCCACACCGGACACGGCACGAAGATGGGCCGGTGACGGTCCTGGAGGACCTGCAGCGGGACGGCTCCGTCATCCGCGAGGGTTCGTCGACACCCGGCGGGCGTACGGCGCCGTGCTGGGCGACTTCCTCCTGCGCGCGCTGGTCGCGAGCCAGATCGGCCCCGGCGAGTCGGCCCAGAACCCCCACGACGACGACGCGGCTTGCTAGTCCTCCACCGCCGTCTGGTGGACGAGGTTGCGCAGCTCGCGCAGCGCCACCGACAGCTGGGCCAGGCCCGGTGACGGCGTCGCCTTGATCTCGCCGACGACCCGCATGGTCCGCTCGATGAGCGCCGCGTTCTCGGCATCCCAGCGCCACATGCCGTCCATGGCCAGCACCTGGTCGACGAGCTGCTTGTGCTCGGTGAAGAAGTCGTCGCGCAGGGCTGATCGCGCCAGCGCCTGCCACCGGTCGTCGCGCGGGAGCTGGGTGATGCGATGGCGCAGCCACCCGAGGCCGAGGCGCTCGTCGACGAGGAAGTACGTCGACGCCACGTGCTCGATCGACTGCTCGCGGCGGCGGGCCAGATCGACGACGTCGAGGGCGACCATGGCGACCGGCAGGAGCGCGATCTCACCCGCGAGGCCGTGCGGGACGCCGGCGGCGCGCAGGGCAGCAGCCTCCTCGAGGTCGGGGCGATCGCTCAGCACGCGCATGGCCTCGGGGATCGCGGTGAGCGCCTCGGTCACGAGCGGCGCCAGGTCGGCGACGGTGCCGGTGACGTCGAGCGGCGTGCGCCGGTTGCGGATGAACCAGCGCGTCGCCCGCTCGCTCAGCTTCTTGGCCTCGAGGATGCAACGCATCTGCGTGGCAGCGTCGACGTCGTCGAGCTGCTCCAGGGTCGTCCGCAGCGCGCCGAGCCGGTACACCTGCCACGCCACGACGTGCGCCCGCACGATGTCGGCGGCCGACGCCGACGTCTCCTCCTCCATTCGGTGCACCATCGAGATGCCGGCGCGGTTCACCACCTGGTTCGTGACCTGCGTCGCGATGAGCTCGCGCCGCAGTGGGTGCGCGTGGAGGCGGTCGCCGTAGCGCTCGCGGATCGCGCCCGGGAAGTAGTCGGCGAGCTCCGGAGCGAACGCGTCGTCGTCGGGCAGGTCCGACGCCAGCAGCTCGGTCTTCAACGCGATCTTCGTGTAGGCGAGCAGCACCGCCAGCTCGGGCTGGGTCAGACCCTCGCCGGCCGACGCCCGCTCGATGAGCTCGTCGTCGGACGGCAGCGACTCCAGCGCGCGATCGAGCCCGACGGCGCGCTCGAGCCACGTGAGGTGGCGCAGGTGCACGTCGACCATGCCCGGCGCCTGCGCCCGTGCCGCGGCCAGCGCCAGGTTCTGGTCGAAGTTGTCGCGCAGGACCAGCGCGGCGACCTCGTCGGTCATGGCCGCCAGCAGCTCGTTGCGGTGCTTCACGGTCAGGTCGCCATCGGCCACGACCTGGTCGAGCAGCACCTTGAGGTTGACCTCGTGGTCCGAGCAGTCGACGCCGGCGGAGTTGTCGATGGCGTCGGTGTTGACGTGGATGCCGGCCCGCGCCGCCTCGATGCGCGCCCGCTGGGTGAGGCCGAGGTTCCCGCCCTCGCCGATGACGCGGCACCGCAGCGCGCTCGCGTCAGCCCGCAGCGCATCGTTGGCGCGGTCGCGGGCGTCGTCGTGGGTCTCGGTCGACGCCTTGACGTACGTCCCGATGCCGCCGTTCCACAGCAGGTCGACCGGCGCCCGCAGGACGGCGGCGATGAGCTCGGTCGGCGTCATCACACCCGGCTCGATGCCGAGCACGGTCGCCACCTCGGCCGTGACCTCGACCGACTTGGCCGTGCGCGGGACGACCCCGCCGCCGGCGGAGATCAGCTTGGGGTCGTAGTCGGCCCACGACGACGACGGCAGCGAGAACAGCCGAGTCCGCTCGGCGAAGGAGCGAGCGGGGTCGGGGCTGGGGTCGAGGAACACGTGACGGTGGTCGAAGGCTGCCACCAGCTTCAGGTGGGGCGACAGCAGCATGCCGTTGCCGAACACGTCCCCGGACATGTCGCCGATGCCGACGACAGTCAGCTCGTCGCGGTCGGCATCGGCGCCCAGCTCGCGGAAGTGACGTCGCACCGACTCCCACGCACCCCGCGCCGTGATGCCGATGGCCTTGTGGTCGTAGCCGGTCGAGCCGCCAGACGCGAACGCGTCGCCCAGCCAGAAGCCGCGCTCGAGCGAGATGGCGTTGGCGATGTCGCTGAACGTGGCCGTGCCCTTGTCGGCGGCGACGACGAGGTAGGGGTCGTCGTCGTCGGTCACGTCGAGTAGGGACGAGACGAACGTCTCGTAGCAGCGCACCACCTCGGCCTGCACCTGCTCTCGGTCGCCGACCGGCAGCCGTCGACAGAAGAACCCGCCCTTGGCACCGACCGGCACGATGACGGCGTTCTTCACCGTCTGCGCCTTCACCAGGCCCAGCACCTCGGTGCGGAAGTCCTCCTTGCGGTCCGACCAGCGCAGGCCGCCGCGCGCCACCCGACCCATGCGCAGGTGGACGCCCTCGACGTGCGGCGCGTGGACGAAGATCTCGAACGCGGGACGGGGCGCCGGGAGGTCGAGCACCTTGCTGGGATCCAGCTTCACTGCGATCGCATCACGCGTCTCGTCGTGCCAGCTGGTGCGAATGGTGGCGCCGACGACGGCGACGAACGCTCGCAGGATGCGGTCCTCGTCGAGCGATGTGACCGAGGACAGCATGTCCTCGAGCCGCTCCAGGACCGCCGGCGCACCATCGGCACCGGCGTGGAACAGCTCGAGCAGCGTGGCCGCGATCGTCGGGTTGGCCGTCAGCGTGTCGTCGATGTACTCGCGGCTGAACGGCGAGCCGGCCTGCTTCAGGTACTGCCGGTAGGTCCGCAGGAGCGCGACCTCGCGCCAGCCGAGGCCCGCCGTGAGCACGAGGCGGCCGAGCGAGTCCGAGTCGGCCGCGCCGCGCCACACGGCCAGGAACGCCTCCTCGAACAGGCGCCGTGCCGCGGTGCCGGTGCTGGCATCGTCGGGGAGGAGCAGGCCGAAGTCGTAGATCCACCCTGACGGCTGCTCGAGCGGCTCGATCTCGTAGGGGCGCTCGTCGAGCACCGTGACGCCGAAGTCGCGGAGCGGCGGCAGTGCCTCCGACAGCCGCAGCGGCGCACCGTGCCGGTAGAGGCGCAGTCGCAGCTCGTGCGGCAAGGCATCCGGTGCCTGCTGGAGCGAGACGGCGATGGTGTCCTCCCCCAGCGCCTCCAGCCGCCTGATGTCCTCCACCGCGACGACCGGCTCGACCTCGTCCCGGTAGGCGGCGGGGAACGCGTCGCGCCAGGACTCGAAGCGATCGTGGCCGGCGTCGCCCATCCCGTCCACGAGTGCCTGGCGGAGGTCGTCCTCCCACGCGCGGGTGACACGGGCCAGGCGCTCCTCCAGCGCCGGCAGATCCGTGGGGATCGGCGTGCCCGGCGTCGTGGTCACCACCACGTGCAGCCGGGCGTGGGACTCCTCGCCCAGCTCGGTCGAGAAGCGCAGGTCGATACCCCGGAACGTCTCCAGCAGCACGTCCTGCAGCCGCAGGCGCACCTCGGTGTTGAAGCGGTCGCGCGGGACGTACACCAGGCACGACACGAAGCGACCCCAGCGGTCGGGACGCACGAACAGTCGCACCTGCGCCCGCTCGCGCAGGTGGAGGATGGCCATCGCCGTCTCGTACAGCCAGTCGGGATCGACCTGGAACAGCTCGTCGCGCGGGAACGTCTCGAGGATGTCGATGAGACGGTTCCCGGCGTGCGTGCCGCGGTGCAGCCCGGCACGGTCGAGCACCGTCTTGACCGTGTCGCGCACGAGCGGGATGTCGAACACGCTCTTGCGGTACGTCGAGCTGGTGTGCAGGCCGACGAAGACCGCGCCTTCGACGCGGACCACGTCGAGGGGCACCGGGCGGTGCACCGGTGACTCGTGGCGGCTCTTGGTCACGACGACGGCGTCGTCGGTCACCAGCTCGTCGACATCGAGGTTGGAGCTGCGCATGAGGCCGAGCCCATCTCCTCCGGCAGGTCCGCTGAGACCCGGCGAGCCCAGGAACGTGAAGTGATCGTGGGCCAGCCAGTCCAGCAGCTCGTGCCCCGTGGCGAGCGCGCGATCGCGCATCGCCGGCCAGTCGGTCACGACGGCGCGCACGGCGGCCAGTGCGCCGGCCACCCGATCCTCCAGACGGGTTGTCGCCCCGTCCTCGGTGAGGCGGTCGATCTCCAGGTGCATCCACGACTCGCCGTCGAGCACGGGGTGCACGACCAGGTGCACGCCGAGGCCGAGCGCGCTCACGGCCATCACCACCGAGTCGACGAGGAACGGCATGTCGTCGGTGACGACGTCCAGCACCGAGCGCGTCGACTGCCAGCCGTCATCGGCGATCGTCGGCGAGTACGCCCGCACCACCGTCGTGCCGTCGGGCCGGCCGCGGCCGACCGCGAGGTGCGCCATGGCCGCCGCGTAGAGGTCGACCATGCCGCGCTGGAGGAGGTCCTCAGCCGCCGTCCAGCGCCAGTACTCGCGGAGGAAGGCGGCGACATCGGGGCCGCCAGCCCGGGCGACCACCGCGTCGAGCATCTCCGCGGCTGCGGCTTCCCGTGCGCTCGCCACCGCGCGACGGTAGACCTCAGGTGAACGTCAGGTCGGTCAGGCCTCCATCACGACGGGCACGATCATCGGGCGCCGTCGGGTGCGCTTGCTCACGAACTCGCCGAGCGACTTGCGGGCGTGGCGTTTGATCGTCTCGAAGTCGGTGTCCTCGGCCGAGAGGATGCCCATGCGTACCGCCTCCCGCGCCTCGTCGAGGAGGTCCACCGCCTCCTCCTCGTACACCCAGCCCCGCGTGATGATCTCGGGCCCAGCGATGATCTCCCCCGTCTTGCGGTCGACGGTCACGATGACGACGACGACGCCCTCCTCGGCCAGCACGCGGCGGTCGCGCAGCACGCCATGGCCGACGTCGCCGACGCCGGAGCCGTCTACGTAGAGGTAGCCGGCCGGCACCTCGCCCACTTTGCGCATGCCCTCGTCGGTCAGCTCGATCTGGTCGCCGTCCGCGCAGATCAGCACGTTCTCCGGCATGACGCCCATCTCGACCGCCAGCTCGGCGTGGTGGACCATGTGCCGGTACTCCCCGTGCACCGGGATCATGAACTCGGGACGCGCCAGGGCGAGGAGCGTCTTGATCTCCTCCTTCTTGGCATGGCCGGTGGCGTGCACGCGGGCGATGCCGGAGTGCACGACCTCGGCGCCGAGGCGGTGCAGGCCGTCGATGACCTTGCCCACCGACGTCTCGTTGCCGGGGATCGGGTGCGACGACAGGATGACCGTGTCCTCGGGCCCGATGCGGATCCACTTGTTGTCGTTGGCCGCCATGCGCGTGAGCGCCGACATCGGCTCGCCCTGCGAGCCGGTGGAGATCACGCACAGCTTCTCGGGTGCGATGTCGCCGGCGTCGGCGATGTCGATCACCGCGGAGTCGGGGATCTTCAGGAGCCCGAGGTCCCGAGCGATCTTGATGTTCTTCTTCATCGACAGCCCCAGCGTCGCGATCACGCGGCCCTGGTCCCGCGCGATCTCGATGATCTGCTGGATGCGATGGATGTGGCTGGCGAAGCAGGCGATGACGATCCGCCGATCGCGGTGCATGGCGAAGATCCCCGCCAGCGATGCGCCGATCACCTTCTCGGAGAGCGAGTGGCCCTCCTCCTCGGCGTTGGTCGAGTCGGCCAGCAGGAGGCGGATGCCGCTGTCGACCTCGATGGCGCCGATGCGCGCCAGGTCGGTGTGACGGCCGTCGATGGGCGTGAGGTCGAGCTTCCAGTCGCCCGAGTGCAGGATGACGCCCTGGGGCGTGTGGAACGCGGTGGCGAAGCCGTGCGGCACCGAGTGGGTCACCGGCAGGAACTCGACGTCGAACGGCCCGATCTTGCGGCGCTCGCCGTCGTGCACGGTGATGAAGTCGGTCTTGCCGAGCAGGCCAGCCTCCTCGATGCGCGATCGCGCGAAGCGCAGCGTCAGCTCGGAGCCGTAGAGCGGGAA
>DASUCO010000127.1:0-8063 GCA_036275955.1 Acidimicrobiales bacterium | reverse complement strand
GGAAGCACCGCGCCCACCACGCCGACCCGCGCGACCTCGACATCCTGTTCATCCCGCTGTCGGTCGTCGCCCTGGCCCCAGTGATCGGCATCGGGCTGCCGCTCCTGCTGCGGGCCGAGCTGGGTGAGGCGCTGACCGCCGGCCTGACCGGCTTCTCGATGCTGCTCGTCTACGAGTGGACGCACTTCCTGATCCACACCCCGTACCACCCGAAGACGCGCCTGTACGCGCGCATCCGCCGCGCGCACATCTGGCACCACTTCCGCAACGAGCACAACTGGTTCGGGGTCACCATCCACACCGCCGACCGGCTCCTCGGGACGTATCCCGACAAGGACGCCGTCCCCCTCTCGCCGACTGCTCGAAGGTTGCACGCCGATCTCGGATAAGTAGTATCCGAGATGTGCGACTGAGTCAGGGCGTCGAATGGGCACTGCACTGCTGCTCCGTGCTGGCTGCCGTGCCGCCGCCGCACGTCGTCCCTGCGGCGGCGCTGGCCGAGCTGCACGAGGTGCCACCGGCATACCTGGCCAAGCACCTGCAGGCGCTGTCGGCCGCCGGCATCGTCGAGTCCACGTCCGGCCCCCGCGGCGGCTATCGCCTGGCGCGGCCGGCGGCCGACATCACCGTGCTCGACGTCGTGCTCGCCGTGGACGGTGCTGACGCCGCGTTCACGTGCACCGAGATCCGCCAGTGCGGGCCCGGCGCGTGCGAGCCCTCGGCGTACCGGACGCCGTGCGGCATCGCCCGCGTCATGTGGGACGCGGAGGACGCGTGGCGGGCCTCCCTGCGCCAGCACACCATCGCCGACCTGCTCGACGGCGCACTCCGCAACACACCCCCCACCCAGCTCGCGGCGGGCGCCGCGTTCATCCAGGAGGTAGTCCGATGAGGATCTTCGTCGCCGGTGCCACCGGCGTCCTCGGTTGGCGGACCGTGCGCGAGCTCGTCGCCGCCGGCCATGACGTGACCGGGATCGCGCGGTCCGAGGAGAAGGCGGCACAGCTGCGCGCGCTCGGCGCCAAGCCCGTGCGAGTCGACCTGTTCGACGCCGACGCCGTGCGCGACGCCGTCGCCGGGCACGACGCCGTGCTCAACCTGGCCACCCACGTGCCGCCGGTCAGCGAGGCGACGCGCCGCAGCGCGTGGGCCGAGCACGAGCGCATCCGCAGCGAGGGCTCTCGCATCCTCGTCGACGCTGCCATCGCCGCCGGCGCCAAGACCTACGTCCAGGAGTCGCTGGCGTTCGCGTACGCCGACGGTGGCGACCGCTGGCTCGACGAGGACTCGCCGCTCATGGACGGTGGCGCGGCCACTGCCGTCAAGGCGGCGGAGGCCGAGACGGCGCGCTTCACCGCCTCCGGCGGTCGCGGCGTCGCCCTGCGGTTCGGCCAGTTCTACGCGCCCGACTCGTCGCACACGGAAGCCATCGTGGGCCTGGCCCGGCGCGGCGTCTCCATGTACGTCGGTGGCGCGGATGGCTACGCGCCACACATCTCCTGCGAGGACGCAGCGCGCGCCGTCGTCGCCGCGCTCGACGCGCCGGCCGGCGTGTACAACGTCGTCGACGACGAGCCCATGACGCGGCGCGAGGCGGATGCCGCGCTCGCCAGCGCCGTGGGCAGCAAGAAGCTGCTGCGGGCACCGGCCACCGCGGTCAAGGCGGCCGGTGAGGACGCCAAGATCTTCCTGCAGTCGAACCGGGTCTCGAACGCCCGGTTCAGGGAGGTGACGGGATGGGCGCCACGCGACGCGTCGGTCCGCGACGGCTTCCGCTCCCTGGCGCGCGCCATGCCCGGCGAGCACACGCCACTGCTGCAGACGATGGCATTGGCGATCCTGGCGCTGAGCGCGCTCGGGCTCGGCGTGTACGCCACCTTCTTCCCGCGTGCGTTCTTCGACGACTTCCCCACCGGGCGCGGGTGGGTCGCGGCCGACGGGCCGTTCAACGAGCACCTGGTCCGCGACTTCGGCGCGCTGAACCTCGGGCTCGGGTTCGTCGCGCTGCTCGCCGCCATCGTCGGCGGGCGCTGGCTGGTGATCGCCGCCGGTGGGTCGTCCGTGCTGTTCGGCCTGCCTCACCTCGTGTACCACCTGCGCCACCTCGAGCACTACGAGGGGTTCGACAAGGCGGCGAACGTCGTGTCGCTCGGTGGCGCCGTCGTGCTCGGGCTCGTGGTGCTGGCGCTGTCCGTGCGATCCTCGGGGATGACCACGGAACGCAGGTGACCACCCGCGTCGTCGAGCGCCGCACGCGGCTCCCGGGCCGGCCCGAGGCCGTGTGGCACGCGCTCATGGCCGAGGACGTGGCACCGATCATCGACCCGGCGGTGCGGGAGTGGCGCGCCGATCGCGAGCCGGTCGGCGTCGGCACCCGCTTCACCATCCGGGGACGTCTGGGTCGCATCCCGTTCCGGGCGATGTCGGAGGTCGTGCACTGGGATCCGCCGCGCCTCGGTGTGTTCGTGTCGGTGAAGCCGGCACGGCCGATGCACATGCGGGCCACCCACGCGCTGGCGCCCGACGGCGACGGGACCGACTACCGCTGGTCGATCGAGATCGACGGGCCGTGGCCGCTCGTCGTGTCGACGGCGCGGCTGTGGCGCCGCGCCATGGAGGACCAGGCGGTGGCGCTCACCGCCTACCTCCAGCGCGAGGGCTAGGAGAGCTCGCCGGCCACGACCGGCGGGTTGGCCGACTTCACCACGCCCGGCGCGTCCTCCTCGGTGATCGCCAGCAGCGCGTAGCCCTCGACGTCGAACGAGATCACACCGGGGTCCCGACCGAGCACCGCGATCGACACGAGCTCGTCACCGGCGGCACCCCACAGCTGGTACGTGCGGCCCTCCTCGAGCTCGGGCAGGGCAGCCGCCTGCAACCAGGCCTTGCCCTCGGACACGACGACGGGGATGGCGGTGGCACCCTCGAGCTCGAGCATCTCGGCATCGCGATGCGAGACGGCGGCCGCGAAGCCCCCGTCGCTGGCGGCCAGCTCGGCGGCCAGCTCGTCGATGCGCTGGTCCTGGTTGCGCACCTGGAGACCCAGCACGGCGATGACCATCGCCGCGGCGACACCGACGAGGGCGACCGGTCGCGACCAGCTGCCGCCACGGCGGTCACGGGCTCGATCGCCCAGGCGCAGTGCCATCGGGATGACCGGCGCGGGCACGTCGATGGTGCCGGCGATCCGGTCCCAGAGGTCGGCCGGAGCGTCGGCGCCGGCGTGCGCCAGGAACGCCGCCGTCTCACGGTGCTCGGCCACCTCGGCGCGACAGCGAGGGCAGTCGCGCAGGTGCAGCTCGATCTCCGACGCCTCGTCGGGGTCGACCGCGTCGAGCGCGTACGCGCCCAGCAGCTCCTGGATCTCCTCGTGGGTCATGGTCACACCCCCACTTCCAGCCCGGCGTCGGCGAGACCTTCGCGCAAGCGCTTCAGGCCGGCGCGTATGCGGCTCTTCACGGTGCCCTCCGGCTGATCGAGTGCAGCGGCCACCTCGCGATAGGTCAGACCCTTGAAGTACGCGAGCTCGATCGCCTTGCGCTCCTCGGCCGGGAGCGCTCCCAGCGCGTCGCGGACCTGGTCGGCGACGGTGAGGTCCCAGACCTCGTGCTCGAGGTCGTAGCCGGCCTCGGCCCGGCCACGGTGCTCCCGCTCCTCACGACCCTTGCGGGCCGTCTCGGACCGCAGCAGATCGACGGCGCGCCCGTGGGTCTGGGCCAGCAGCCACGAGCGCAGGCTGCCGCGCTCGGGGTCGAAGCGCTCGGCGTTGTCCCACAGGCGGAGGAAGACCTCCTGCACGACCTCCTCGGCCAGGTTGCGGCTGGCCAGCACGCGGCTGGCCAGGGCGAACACGGCGCCGGCGTGCCGGCGGTAGGCCTCGGCCAGCGCCTCCTGGCGCCAGCGACCGATCGCGACGACGAGCTGCGCGTCGGAGGCGAGGGTGAGGTCGTCCTGTCGCATGCCCTGGTTCTTCGGGGCTGAGGTCATCGGCGGATGAACCGGGTGACCGACTCGATGTGCGGGGTGTGGGGGAACAGGTCGACGAGCGTCGTGCCGTCGTGATCGAACCCCGCTGCGCCGAGCAGCTTGGCGTCGCGGGCCAGGGCGGCGGGATCGCAGCTGACGAGCACCAGGTGCTTGGTCCCGGAGGCGTCGAGGACGGCCACGCCCTTCTTCCCGAGACCGGTACGAGGGGGGTCGGCCACGACGAGCTTGGCCGACGTGGGCTTCCAGCGAGCAACGTCGGACGCCACGACCTTGGCGTCTGGCACGTTCACCTTGGCGTCGCGCACCGACGACGCGCTCCACTCGACGATCGTCGTCTGCCGATCGCGGCCGAGGCTGCCGGCGAAGAGCCCGACGCCGCCATACGCGTCGACCAGTGGCCCCTTCGGCGCGTCCTCGCCGGCGCGGCGAACGAGCGCCACCAGCGCATCGGCGCCGTCGGGTCGGGCCTGGAAGAACGACCTGGCACTGATGCGCCACGTGCGACCGGCGACCTCCTCGGTCAGCCATGCCTTGGGGCCGATGCGCACGCCCTCCGGCGCAGTGATCGGCCCGTCACCGATGGCGAGCCGGTCGCCCGTCCGGGCGCCGCAGCGCAGCGTCACCTCCGTGCCGCCGTGCATCGTGACCTTCCCGAGCAGGTCCTGCAGCAGCGGGTGCGCCACCAGGCAGGAGTCGACGTCGACCACGTCGTGGCTGCGAGCGTGGCGGAAGCCGGTGCCGTTGGCCAGCCGGATGGTGGTGCGGAACCCGTCGGGCGCCAGGTGGGGCCCGTGCGTCACGTCGGGCTCGGCGATCCCGCCGATGCGACGGAGGGCATCGGTGACGATGTCGAGCTTCATCGTGCGCTGGGTCGACAGCTCGATGTGCTGCCAGCCGCAGCCGCCGCAGCCGCGCTCGATGTGCGGGCACGGCGGGGTAACACGACCGGGCGCGGCGTCGAGGATCTCCACCGCGACCGCCCGGTTGAAGTCGTGGCGCTCCTCGGTGACCTCGGCCAGCACCCGCTCGCCGGGCAGGGCGCCGGTGACGAACGCGACCTTGCCGTCGGCGTCGCGGGCGACCGCAT
Organism: Acidimicrobiales bacterium; assembly: GCA_036275955.1. Taxonomy (GTDB): domain Bacteria; phylum Actinomycetota; class Acidimicrobiia; order Acidimicrobiales; family CADCSY01; genus DATLFP01. Next base: position 2,989 of record DASUCO010000127.1, on the reverse strand, counting down.
CTCCTCCGGCTGCCACGGCCGTCGTGGTCAGCTCGATGCGCACTGGTCGAGGTTACGGTGGTCCTCGTGCGACCGGTCCAGATCGTCCCGTCCGTCCTGCCGGCTGACTTCTCCCGTCTGGGTGAGGAGTGCGAGGCGCTCGAGGCGGCGGGGGTCGATCGCATCCAGTGGGACGTGATGGATGGCGTGTTCGTCCCCAACCTCACGTTCGGGCCCGACGTCGTGAAGGCGTGCCGGCGCTGGGTCCAGGTGCCGTTCGAGGCCCACCTCATGATCGCCGACCCGGATCCGTATATCTCCCAGTGGGTCGACGCCGGCTGCGAGACGCTGATCATCCACGCCGAGTCGACGATGCACCTGCACCGGACGCTGGCGCGGGTGCGCGAGCTGGGCGGTTCGCCCGGCGTGGCCCTCAACCCGTCGACGCCGGTGTCGGCCGTCGAGCACGTGCTCGACCTGTGCGACATGGTCCTGGCGATGACGGTCAACCCCGGCTTCGGGGGGCAGGCCTACATCGCGACGATGGAGCCCAAGATCTCGCAGCTCCGGTCCATCTGGGATGGCGACATCGAGGTGGACGGCGGGATCGGACCGGACACGATCGCCGGCGCCGCGTCAGCCGGCGCCAACTGGCTGGTCGCCGGGTCCGCCCTCTACCGCGACCCGGACGGGCTGGAGCACGCGGTGAAGGACCTCCGGGCTCGGGCGGAGGCCGCCGCGGCGCGCTAGGAGCCGGACTGGCCCCGCTTGGAGATCACGTGGTCGACCATGCCGTAGTCCTTCGCCTCCTCGGCGGTGAACCAGCGGTCGCGATCGGAGTCGATGTTGATCTGCTCGGCCGTCTGACCGGTGTGGAACGCGATGCGCTCGGACATGACGCGCTTCACGTGCATCATCTGCTCGGCCTGGATGGCGATGTCGGCCGCCTGACCGCGCACGCCACCGGAGGGCTGGTGCATCATGATCCGGGCGTGCGGAAGGCTGAAGCGCTTCCCGGCGGCGCCGGCCACGAGCAGGAACTGCCCCATCGAGGCGGCGAGGCCCATGCAGATGGTGGCCACGTCGGGCTTGATGAACTGCATGGTGTCGTAGATCGCCATGCCGCTGGTGATGACGCCACCCGGTGAGTTGATGTAGAGCCAGATGTCCCGCTCGTCGTCCTGCGCCTCGAGGTACAGGAGCTGGGCGATGATCAGGTTGGCGATGTCGTCCTCGACCTCGCTGCCGAGGACCACGATGCGGTCCTTCAGGAGCTGGTTGAAGACCTCGGCCTGCGGGTTGCCCCAGGTGGAGTTCGCCATAGGTCCGGCAGGCTAGCGGCGGTCGTAGGCAACTCCGTTCCCGTGCCGACGGAGGGATTCGAACCCTCACTGTCAGGTATCTAAGACCTGGGCCTCTGCCGTTGGGCTACGTCGGCGTGCACGGTTCCGGCCACAGTACGTCTCCGTGAGCGCGTGACAGTTGGGGCATAGCACTCGAAGGTTCTCCAACCGGTTGTCCGTGGGATCGCCCTTGACGTGATCGAGCTCGAGAGGGATGGGCTGACCGTTCCACTCCGTCCGGTCACACTCCTCGCAACACGCCGCCCTGAGTCCCTCTGCAATGAGCCGTCGAAGAAGGAGGCTCCCACCGATCGTCGAGCCGTCGACGAGGAGCTCCTCGATGGGACGTCGGCGGAAGCCGGTCGACAGCTTCCGGCCACGCGCCCACGCTTGTCCGACGAAGTGAGTCGTGTCGAGATCGAGCCTCTTGATGTGCCCCTTGATGAACCGGTGCATACCGCCCGACGGCTCGTATCCCAGCTCTCGCATCACCGCGGCGACGCTTTCTGACTTGGCCACGGCGCGACGCAGGTCGTCATCCGTGAACCGTCGTCGACGAACCGGTCGGCCCGCATCAAGGTCCGGCAAGTGGTCAGTCGCCAAGCCGAGCTCGATCGCTCGTGCTCGAAGCCCCGCGTACGTCCGACCACCGTGGCTCAGACCGAGCGCACGCACCACGCCGAACCAGTTCTCGGCGCGCCGGATCGCACTCGCCAAGTCGTCGTCCGTCCATGATCGGTCTCGAGGCATCTTGTCATGGTATCGAACGTATGTTCGCTTCCCACGGAACCTACCGTGCTGTCGTGCTGACCCCCGCGCTCGTGGTGGACGTCGAGGCGCTGGAGGCGAACATCCGGACCATGGCCGCCGCCCTCCCGGGCGAACGGCTGCGGCCGCACGTCAAGGCGCACAAGTGCACCGAGCTGGCCCGGCTGCAGCGCGACCTGGGCGGCCACCGCGGGTTCACGTGCGCCACCATCCGCGAGGTGGAGGGGATGGCCGCCGCCGGACTCGGTGACGACCTACTGCTGGCCAACGAGGTGCTCGACGCGTCGCGGCTCGGTGTCATCGATGCGCGGGTGACGCTGGCCGTCGACTCCCAGGCGACGATCGACGCCGCGGCCCGCGGTGGCGTGCGCGAGGTGCTGATCGACGTCGACGTCGGTCTCCCCCGGTGCGGCTGCGCCGTCGCCGACGCCGGCCGGCTGGCCGACCTCGCTCGCTCGCGCGGACTGTCGGTGCGCGGCGTCATGGGCTACGAGGGACATGCCACCGCGGTGGCCGACCATGCCGCGCGCGCCGAGGTGGTGGAGAAGGCGATGACCAAGCTGCTCGCCGCGCATGCCGACGTCGGCGGCGACGTGATCTCCGCCGGTGCCACCGTCACCTACGACCTGAACACCTGGGCGACCGAGATCCAGGCAGGGTCCTACGTGCTCATGGACTCCTACTTCGGTGCCATGACGCCGACGTTCCGGCAGGCGCTGTACCTCGAGTGCGACGTGATCTCGGTGTCGGCCAAGGGATGGGCCGTGCTCAACGGTGGGCTCAAGGCGCTGGGCATGGACCACGGCCCGCCCACGCTGGCCGACGGCGCCGGCGAGGTCCTCGTCGTGAGCGACGAGCACATCACCTTCATGCCGTCGTCACCGGTGTCAGTCGGCGAC
>DASUCO010000126.1:0-30787 GCA_036275955.1 Acidimicrobiales bacterium | reverse complement strand
GAGTACGCGGCGATGGGCTTCGAGTACGGCTACTCGCTGGTGCACCGCGAGGCGCTCGTCCTGTGGGAGGCGCAGTTCGGCGACTTCCACAACGTGGCGCAGCCGATCATCGACCAGTTCCTGGCCGCGTCGGAGGACAAGTGGGGCCAGACGAGCGGTCTGACGCTGCTGCTGCCACACGGCTACGACGGTCAGGGGCCCGAGCACTCGTCCGGTCGCATCGAGCGCTTCCTGACGCTGTGCGCCGAGGACAACATGCAGGTCGCCAACTGCACGACGGCGGCGCAGTACTTCCACCTGCTCCGCCGCCAGGTGCGGCGCGAGATCCGCAAGCCGCTCATCGTCTTCACGCCGAAGTACCTGCTGCGGGCCAAGGAGTCGCGCTCGCACGTGTCGCTGTTCGAGAAGGGCTCGTTCCAGGAGGTGCTCGACGACCTGTCGGTCACCGATCCGTCGTCGGTCCGTCGCATCGTGCTGTGCTCGGGCAAGGTGGCCTACGACCTGATGAAGCGGCGCGACGAGCGCCAGGTGCCGGCCGCCGTCGTGCGGATCGAGCAGCTGTACCCGTGGCCGGAGCAGCAGATCCGGGCCATCATCGACAAGTACGAGAACGCCGACTCGCTCTTCTGGGTGCAGGAGGAGCCGGAGAACATGGGCCCGTGGCCGTTCACCGGCGGCCGCCTGCACAACCTGGCCCCGGACCGCGTGAAGATCGGTCACGCCAACCGCGTCGAGTCCGGCTCACCGGCCAGCGGCTCCGCCCTCGTCCACGCCCAGGAGCTCGACGACCTCCTCGAAGAGGCCTACGCCGGCGTCTGACTCGCGCGACCTAGGTCAGGTCGAGGTCGAGCACCTTGGACAGCTCGGCCAGGGCGTCGTCGGGGTCGACGACCTTGATGGTCGTCATGCCCAGGGCGCGCGCCGGCTTGAGGTTGATGCCGAGGTCGTCCAGGTAGACGATCCGCTCCGCCGGGATCTGCAGCGCGTCGAGCACCAGCTCGTACGCGGCGGGATCGGGCTTGCGAACACCGGCCTTGGACGACTCGATCACGCAGTCGTACACGTCCATGGCGTGGGCCAGCTCCGGACGCGAGAACCCGCTGCCGTCCTCGTCCTCCGAGGTGAAGTTGTTGGTGAGGAGCGCCTGGCGGAAGCCCGCCTCCTTGATGCGCTCCTGGGCGCGCACCATCTGCGGGCGCAGCTCGCCGCGGAGCATGGCCAGCACGTCGGCGCCGACGAGCGAGCCGCCGGCGACCCGGGCCTCCTCCTCGAACAGGCGGCAGAACTCCTCGAGCGAGACCTCGCTGCGCTCCATCTTCGCCCACGCGTTCGTGTCCGGGTTGGTGGCGTTGAGCCCGCGGATGAAGTCCTTCGGCAGCCCGTGGGCCTCTTCGTACTTGTTGAACGACTCGAACGGGCTGGAGAGGATCACGCCGCCGAAGTCCCAGAGCACCGCCTCGATCGTCACGGCGCGGACACTACGAGACGTCTGCCCCGTACCTTCACCTCATGGCTGTGTGGAACCGTGAGGGATCGGTGGACTGCTACATCGAGGCGCCGCCGCGGGTGGTGTACGACGCGATCGCCGACGTGACGAGGACCGGAGAGCGCAGCCCCGAGTGCAGAGCAGCCGACTGGCTGCCGGGCGCTGCGCCGGGCGCCGTCGGCGCCCGGTTCCGCGGCCGGAACCGCGTCGGCAGGCTCATCCGCTGGTCGCGCGTGTGCGAGGTCGTCGAGGCGACGCCCGGTCAGGCGTTCGCCTTCCGCACGATCCCCGAGCGGATCGACAAGACCCGCTCCGACTCGACGATCTGGTCGTACCGCCTGCAGCCAGAGGGAGACGGCACCCGGGTCACCCATGCATACGAGATCACGAAGATGCCGCCGAAGGTCATGCAGGCGATCTACGGACGCCTGCTCCCGCAGCACCGCGACATGCGGCCGCAGATGGCGGAGACGCTCGCCAACCTGAAGCGGACGCTCGAGGAGGCGACCGCTACTTCCTGACGCGGATGCTGCCGTTGACGCCGGCGCTGATGCCGGCGTCATCGGTGACGACCACGTACCAGCCGTACGTGCGCGTCTTGCCCGGGCCGTACACGTGGGTGACGACGGGTGTCGGTGACGTGAGCTCGCTGCCATCGCCGAACACGAAGCGGTAGGACGCGATCGTCCCGTCGGGATCCGACGACGCCGACGCGTCGAACGTGACTTCGTCGCCGGCGTTCGCTCGATCGGGGACGTCGGCACTGGCAGTGGGCGGGTTCGACGAGCGCACCTCGGTGACGACCGGAGCGCTGCTCACGCCGTCGTCGTCCACGACGGTCAGCGCCGGGTGCCAGGCGCCGGCGTCGTAGGTGTGCTCGACGACGGGCTCGGCGGTCTCGGCGTCGATGCTCCCGTCACCCTCCCAGTCCCAGCGGTACCCGACGACGGCGCCATCGTCCGAGGAGGCGGAGCCGTCGAGCGTCACCGTCAGCGGCGCGAGGCCGGCGGTGACCGACACCGACACGGCCGCCACCGGTGCGTCGTTGGCGGCGTCGGTGACGGCGGCCAGCGCGTTGACGAGGCCGGCGCCGCAGTCGATCGGTGCGCAGCCGGGGAGCGGGGTGGCCGTGTCGGCCAGGATCGCCTTGACCTGGTCCGGCGTCAGGTCCGGGTTGGCCTCGAGCATGAGTGCCACGACGCCGGCGACGTGCGGCGCCGCCATCGAGGTCCCGACCATGGCCGTGTAGTACGGCCACAGGTCGGGGGAGACGACGCGGGGGTTCACCGGGTCGGTCGGATCGATCGGGAGCTGGTTGGGGAAGCTGACGACGCCGGTCTGCGCTCGCGTCGACACGATCCACGACCCCGGGGCAGCCACCGTGGCGTGGTGGAGCTCGTCGCCGCGACTCGAGTAGTCGCCCAGCTTGCCGAGCTTGTCGACGCCACCGACACCGATCACCCAGTCGGGCCACGCATAGCGGTTGTAGACGTTGCCGCCGGCTTGGCCGTCGTTGCCGGCGGCGAACACGACGGTGATGCCGGCGTCGTGCGCTGCCTTGCTGGCGACGTTGAGCGGGTCGTTCGGGTCGTACGCGATCTTGCCGTCCGCCCACGAGTTGTTGATGACCCGGATGTCGAGCTCGTCGTGGTTGGCGAGGATCCAGTCGTAGCCGCCGAGCGCGGTCAGCATCTCGAGCCCGTCGGCAGAGCCGACGCCGACGAGGTCGGCGCCCGGTGCAACACCGGCGTATCGGCCGCCCGAGAGACCGCCGCTGCCGGCGGCGATGCCGGCGACGTGCGTGCCGTGTCCCGTCGTGGTGTCGGTGTTCACCTGGTCCTCGAGGGTGATGACCTGGTCGCGGAACAGCTTCGTGTAGCCGAGGACCTTGACGTTCTGCACCGTCTTGGTGCCGAGCGCCAGGTCGGGGTGGGTGGCGTCGATGCCGGAGTCCAGGACGGCGATGCGGACGCCCGTCCCGGTGACGCCGGTGACCGGCGACGCGTACGCGGCATCGGCCTGGATCATCTCCGTGCTCTGCTCGAGCGCCTCCTCGAGCGGATGGTCGCCCCACAGCGAGCGGACGAAGGGCAGGCTGGCGGCAGCGCGGATCGCGGCCGCCGGACCCTGCACGGCCACCATCGGCAACACGCGGTACGGGACCGCATCGAGGCCGACGCCCTGAAGGGCAGCGATCTGGTCGGGCGTCGCCGTCGTGCCTAGGACCACGACGGCGCGGACGAGTCCGGTGCCCGACAGCGATGCGGTGAGGATGGCGTCCATCGGCGCGGTGACCGTTGGAGTGGGAACGAGCGCCGCACTGGCCGGCGTGGTGCCGAACAGCGCGACGACGACGGCGACCACCGCGCCCCAGGAGCCCCCTCTCCGCATCGGGACGATCATCCGGTGCCGGGCCGTTGAGCGCCATGGCCCGTCCGGGTCATCTGTCGATGGCCCGAACCGAGGGGGCTAGGACAGGAGGTCCCGCGCCAGCGCCTGCCACATCTCGGTCGAGAGCCGGAGCGACTCGACGTCCACTCGTTCGTCGTCGCCGTGGAACATGAGGGCGTAGTCCTCGTAGCGGAGCTTCGTCGAGAACAGGCCGAACCCGTAGGACGGGATGCCGAGCCGGCGGAAGAAGCGGGCATCGGTGGCGCCCACGGTCATCGTCGGCACCAGCGACGACCCCGGGTAGAAGCCCTGGCACACCCGACCGAGCGCGTCCCAGAGCGGCGTGTCGATGGGCGACGCCGTGCTGTCGTCGTGGTTCGAGGCCACCACCGTGACGCGATCGGCGAGGTCACCGAGCGCTTCGCGCAGCATGCCGGTGATGTCGTCGGCCGACTGACCCGGGAGCGTGCGGATGTCGACCTGGAGGTCGACGCGGTCGGGGATCACGTTCGTCTTCGTCCCTCCGTGCATCACCGTCGGAGCGAACGTCGTGTGCGTGCAGGCGTGCGCGACGCGGGCGAACCCGAGCGGCAGCTCCTCGACGGCAGCATCGAGCTGGTCGGGATCGAGCAGTGCGGCGGCCCGCTCGGGCTTGAAGTCCATCGCCTCGACGTAGCGCCGCCACGTCTCGTGGATGTCGGTCTGTGGGCGGTACTCGGCCAGCCGCCGAACCACCTCGGCCGCCGTGACGAGCGCGTTGTCGGTTCGGAACGGCTGCGACGCATGTCCGGGTGTGCCGGAGACGCGCAGGGTGCACCAGTGGCTCCCCTTCTCCGCGGTGATGACGGGGAGCTTCACACCGGACGATCGCGGCGTCGGGTTGCCTCCGGATTCGGTGATGACGTAGGACGCGCGCACGGCCTCGGGCTCGTGCTCCACGAGCCACTCCGCGCCCCAGGTGCCGAGGGCCTCCTCGTCGGCCACCGCCAGGTACACGAGGGATCCGCGCGGCCGGAAGCCGGACGTTGCAAGGTGTCGCATCGCAACCGCCATCGATGCGGTGAGGTTCAGCATGTCGACCGCACCCCGGCCCCAGACGAAGCCATCCACGAGCTCACCGCCGAACGGATCGCGCGTCCATCCGTCCGGGTTCACCGGGACGACGTCGGTGTGACCCATCAGCAGCAGCGATGGCGCGTGCGGGTCGCTGCCCTCGATGCGCGCGACGAGGCTCTCGCGACTTCCGCGCGACCTGAACGATTGCAGGTCGATGCCGGGACCTTCGAGCAGCGATCGAAGCACGTCGACCGAACGCGATTCGTTGCCGCTGTCATCGCTTCCGTCGTTCACGCACGCGTTGCGAATGAGCGCTTGCAACACGTCGACGACCTCACCTGTCGCGTCGTTCACGAACGTGATCGTACGAGGATGCGTGAAACTGCACGCGTTCGATGGTTGACTGTTACGCAACGATGACTTCGAAGCATCTTGTGGTGGACGGATCGAACATCGCGACCGAAGGTCGCACGATGCCGTCACTCGCGCAGCTGGACGAGGCAGTGCGCGCGTACATCGCGGAACGACCCACCGACATCTACACGGTCGTCGTCGACGCGACGTTCGAACATCGCATCGATGCATCAGAGCGAAAGCTGTACGACGAGGCCCTCGCCGCGAACGAGCTGATCGTCACGCCGGCGGGAACCGTCGGGCGCGGTGATCGCTTCATCCTCGAGGTCGCCGACCGCGCCGGCGCGACCGTTCTCTCGAACGACTCGTTCCAGGAGTTCCACGGCGACTACCAGTGGCTCTTCGAGCCAGGCCGGCTGATCGGTGGCCGACCGGTTCCCGGAGTCGGCTGGATCTTCGTCGAGCGCTCGCCCGTCCGCGGGCCCAAGAGCCGCCAGGCCACCCGCACCGCCGCTCGCAAGCGGGGTGCCCCGGCCAGCAAGGAGGCGTCGGCACCCATGCCGACGCCGAAGGCACCGCCCCCGGCCAAGCGCCGGGCGGCCAAGGCGCCCGCCGCGACCAAGGGAGCTGCGGGCAAGTCGCCGTCGCCCAAGGCGCCCCGCCGGGAGCCCAAGCCGCGCGAGGAGCGCGAGGCGCGAGCACCCCGCGAGCCGCGCGTGCGCGGCGAGGCGAGTCGCCGGCCGCAGCAGCCGCTCAACGAGCAGCTGCCCTTCATCGAGTTCATCGCCGAGCACCTCCCCGGCAGCACCGTCGAGGGCGAGGTCGTGGAGTTCAGCTCGCACGGCGCCTACGTCCAGGTCGGTGCCGTGCGCTGCTACATCCCGCTCAAGAACATGGGGACGCCCGCGCCGAGGAGTGCGCGTGACGTGCTCGAGCGCGGCCAGACCCGCACGTTCGTCGTCCAATCGATCGAAGCGGCGCGCCGAGGCATCGACCTCGCGCTGCCCGGCTTCGAGAAGCTCGCGGCGCCGTCGACGAAGGATGTCGACACGCCCGCACGGCCTCGTCGCTCTCGAGCGCGCGCGGCCGACAAGGCCCTGCCGGTTGCCGCGTCAACAGACGCCGCTCCGGCAGTGGACAAGGCCCCGACTGAGGTCGGGGCGAAGCAGCCCGAAAGCGAGGCCACACTGGCAGCAACCAAGAAGGCAGCTGGTCGAAAGACCGCGGCCAAGAAGACAGCGGCTCGCAAGAGCACCGCGAAGAAGGCCACGGCCAAGAAGTCGACCGCTCGCAAGGCAACTGCCAAGCGCGCGCCGGCGAAGAAGGCCGCAGCCCGGAAGAGCACTGCCAAGAAGTCGACAGCCAAGAAGGCTCCGGCTCGCAAGAAGGCAGCAGCGAAGAAGGCTCCGGCACGCAAGAAGGCCGCAGCCAAGAAGGCTCCGGCACGCAAGAAGGCCGCGGCCAAGAAGGCTCCCGCCCGCAAGAAGGCGGCGGCCAAGAAGGCTCCGGCTCGCAAGACCGGCGCCCGCAAGGCAGCCAAGAAGCGCTAGCGCGCTTCACGCGATGTGCGGCCCGCCGGGAGGCGGGCCGCTGTCGCGTCCGCACTCTGGGGGCTGCGCCCACGCTCGCTGCGCTCGCGCCCCATCGCCGTCTGGCTCGCTGGCGCTCGCGCAGCCGGCCGGCCGCTGACGCGTCCGGCCGCTGACGCGTCCAGGCTCAGGCGGCTCAGGTCTCGCGCGCCAGGAGGCGCTCGGCGATGCGCTGCATCGTCTCCCGGTCCTGCACGCCGGGGATCACGAAGCCCGACGGCATGAGGAAGGCGGGCGTGCCCGTCACCTCGTGCTCGAACGCCTCGTCCATCGACGCCCGCAGCGCCGCCTGCGCGGTGCCGTCGAGCACGGCGGCGCGCACCGGGGCGGGATCGCCACCGCTCGCCGCGATCAGCTCGTCGACGACATCGGGGTCCTCGATGTCGCGGCCCTCGGCGAAGTGGGCGCGGAACAGGGCGTGGTGCAGCGCGTCGAACGCGTGCGGCTGCGTCAGCCGGACGTGCTCGGCGGCGGCGAGCACGTTCCGCGTGTTGGGCGACCGGGCCGGACGGACGAAGGGCAGGCCGACCGACTCGCATTCGCGGCCGACGTGGTCGAACACCGCGGCGGTCCGGCCGCCGTCGCGCAGCTCGCGACCGCCGACCGGGATCTCCGGGTGGAGCTCGTAGGGCCGGAGCACGACGTCGATGCCGAGCTCGACCAGCTGCCGCTCCCGGTCCAGGCCGAGGTAGCACCACGGACACAGGTAGTCGCTCCAGACGATGACCTGCACGGGCCCTCGTTACCGTGGATTCGTGCGGATCGCCACCTGGAACGTGAACTCGCTCAAGGCTCGGCTCCCCAAGCTCGAGGGCTGGCTGGCCGACGCCCGCCCGGACGTCGTGTGCCTCCAGGAGACCAAGCTGGCCGATGACGCCTTCCCGACCATGGGCTTCGCCGCGCTCGGCTACGACGCCGTCCACCACGGCGAGGGGCGATGGAACGGCGTCGCCATCCTGAGCCGGGTCGGCATCGAGGACGTCGTCGACGGGTTCGCGGACGGGGGCACGCACGACGGCGAGGCGCGGCTGCTCACCGCCACCTGCGGCGGGGTGCGGGTGGCGACCATGTACGTGCCCAACGGCCGGCAGGTGGGCCACGAGCAGTACGTCCGCAAGCTCGAGTGGCTGGCGCGGGTGCGGCGCCACCTCGACGCGGTGACCGACCCGGCGGCCGACGTCGTGCTGTGCGGCGACTTCAACATCGCGCCGGACGACCGCGACGTCTGGGATCCGACGAAGTGCAACGGCGGCACGCACGTGAGCCCGCCGGAGCGCGAGGCGCTGCGCGACATCGAGGCGTGGGGACTGACCGACACCGTGCGGGCGAAGTACGACGACGACGAGCTGTACTCGTGGTGGGACTACCAGGCCGGCGCCTTCCACAAGCACTGGGGCATGCGGATCGACCTGCTCCTGGCCAGCGCGTCGCTCGTGACTCGTCTCGAGTGGGTGCTGATCGATCGCAACGCGCGCAAGGGTGGCGCCGACAGCAAGCCCTCGGACCACGCGCCGCTCATGGCCCAGTTCGCGTCGCCCTAAGGTCCCGTCGATGGCAGACGAGCAGCCGGCGAGTCCATCCCCTGAGGCAGGCCTGCCCATGCGGCGCTGGATGATGATGGACGATCCCTCGCCCCGCCGGCTGGAGATGCACCGGCTCGCGGCGGCCGGTCGGCTCGTCATCGAGCGGCTGGCCAGCACCGACGCATCGCACGAGACGATCGAGCGCGCCGCCGCCCTCCTCGAGCAGGCGGCAGCGGAGCTGGCGGGAGAGCGCAAGGTGCGCTCCTACGAGGGCTTCGCCGAGTCGGCCAACGCCGGCGGCGACGAGCACGCCCACTTCGACCACAGCCCGATCATCGGCCAGGCCAACCCGATCGCACCGCCGCTGCACGTCGAGTGGGGCGAGCACATGATCACCTGCCGCGCCACGTTCGGCTCCGCCTACGAGGGACCGCCCGGGTCGGTGCACGGCGGCTGGATCGCGGCCGCCTTCGACGAGGTGCTCGGCATGGCGCAGTCGCTCGGCGGCAACCCGGGCATGACCGGCACGCTCACGGTGAAGTACCGCAAGCCGACGCCGTTGCACCGGGAGCTGCGCTTCGAGGGCACGCTCGATCGCGTCGACGGCCGCAAGAAGTTCACGATCGGCAAGCTCTACGACGGCGACACCCTCACGGCCGAGGCCGAGGGCCTCTTCATCAGCGTCGACTTCTCCAAGATCGCCGAGATGATGACGCGACGGGACCAGCCCACGGGCTGATCGGGCGCGCTCAGCCCGCGAGCCGGTCCCTGAGCTTGGCCAGCGCCGACGCGAGTGCCTCGCGCAGCTCCTGCCGCGGCAGGTCGAGGTCGGCGTGCAGCTCCTTCATGCTGCGCACCGGCTGCCCGCCCAGCCCGAAGCGTGACGACAGGACGGTCCACTCGGTCGGCGTCAGCTCGTCGAAGAGATGCGGTGGCGGAGCGTGCAGCGACAGGGCGTCCAGGTCGAGCTCGGCGTCGAGGTCGACCACGTCCAGCGGCTCGGCGTCCTCCTGGTCCGGGGTGGGCCATCCGGTGTCTCCAGGCCAGAGGTACGTCCGCATGTCTCCGTCATCGCGCCGCCGGCGCAGAAGATCAACCGTTGCGTTCGAGCAGCTGGACGAGTAGGTCGGCCTCGGCTCGGAGGTGGTCCTGGAGCCCGGAGACGATCGCCCGCTCGACGATCCGGCCGACCAGCGGGACGCCGACCGACAGGTCGGCCTCGGCATGGCGAACGGTCACGCCGTCGTGCTCGGTGAACGTGTAGGTGCCAGCGCAGCGAAGCTTGTTGCCGTAGTGGTCGGGGATGATGCGGAAGCTGGCGATGCGGGCGGACAGGTCGTAGGTCGTCTCGTCCACCCACGTCACCTTCGCCGGGTCGATCACGCGCGTGACGGCCGACGAGAGCGACCCGGTGAAGCGGTACCGGACGCGCTGGGTGACGACGTCGCCGGCGCGCTCCTGACCGAGCACCTCGGGCGCGCCGAGGTTGGGCAGCTCGCCCAAGCGGGCCAGCAGCTCGGGGTCGAGGAGCGCGGCGAGCACGCGGTCGATGGTCCCGGGGAGCTCCTGGTCGAGCGCGAACCGCATCGACCCTGCGTACTACGACGCGATGGCTGCCGCGACCACCCGCAGGAGGTCGTCGCCGTAGCGGGCGGCCTTGACCGGACCCAACCCCGGCAGCGCCAGCAGCGCCTCACGTGACGCCGGCCGGGCCTCGGCCACCGCGGCCAGCGTCGTGTCGTGGAAGATCACGTAGGCGGGGACGCCGGCGGCCTTGGCCGCCACGCGGCGCCACGCCTTGAGCGCGTCGAGCACGGCGGGATCGGCGTCCGCGCCGACGGCGGCCTTGGCGGCGCCGCGGTCCAGCGCCCGCAGCTTGCGGCGCTCCTCGGCGATGCGGGCCCGAAGATCCGCCGGCTGCACGCCGCGCTGGAGGAGGTTGAGCGTGGTGCTCACGTCCTCCAGCCACGGCGAGGGCGCCCGCTTCAGGGGTCGGGTGCCGAACGTCCGCTCGCGCGCCCACGACAGGTGCAGCTCGGACTCGGCGCGGGTGCAGGCGACGTAGAGCAGGCGGCGCTCCTCGGCCTCGGCCTCTGGCGTCTTCGCGTGGCCGATCGGCACCAGCCCGCGCTCGATCCCGACGAGGAACACGACCGGCCACTCGAGCCCCTTCGCGGCGTGGAACGTCGCCAGCTCGACGCCGTCCGTCGCAGTGGCGCCGTCGTCGCCGCGCAGGGTGGCGTCGAGCCAGCCGACGAAGCCGTCGATGGTCGGCACGCCGCCGGCGGCGTCGTACTCCTGGCCCAGCCGCACCAGCTCGCGCAGGTTCCCGCGCCGCTCGGTGGCGGCCGGCGTGCCGTCCTCGTCCTCGCGCACGGTGTCGGCCAGCCACGACAGGCGCTCGGCCAGCGTGCCCGGCCGGCGGCGCAGGCCGGCCAGCGCCTCGGCCACCTCGCTGCGGTCGAGGAACGGCGCGCCACCGCGCACCCGGTAGGGCACGCCCGCGGTGCGCAGCGCCTCTTCGATGACCACGAGCTGCGCGTTGGTGCGGGCGAGCACGGCCAGGTCGGACCACGACGAGCCGGGGCGGCGCCGATCACGCAGCCCGCGCGCCACCGCCCGCGCCTCGTCCTGCTCGTTGGCGTGCGAGCGCACGCTCGGCAGTCGCCCGTCGGCGCGGTGCGCCTGCAGCGGCGCGGCATCGTCGCCCAGCACGGCGGTGGCGACGGCGAGGATCTGGGGTGACGAGCGGAAGTTGTCGTCGAGCCGCACGACGGTGGCGCCCGGCTCGCGATCGCAGAAGCGGGTCAGGAACGTCGGCTCGGCGCCGTTCCACGCGTAGATCGCCTGGTTGGGGTCGCCGACGACGCAGAGGTCGGCGTTGCCGCCCCGCCACCCCTCGAGCAGGGCGGCCTGGGCCGGGTTCACGTCCTGGAACTCGTCGACGAAGAGGTGGCGGAACCGCCAGCGCTGGCTGGCCGCGAACTCGGTGTCCTCGCGCAGGGCCTTGCCGCACAGCAGGAGCAGGTCGTCGAAGTCGACCATGCGCCGACGACGCTTCTCCTCCTCGTACCGGGCGTACAGCGCGGCCATGGGGGTCGGCGCGATGGGCGTGGTTCGTCCGAGGCGGCCGACCTCCTCCTCGTAGCGGTCCGGCGCGATGAGGCGGGCCTTGGCCCACTCGATCTCAGCCACCAGGTCGATGTGCGGCACGGCCGCATCACGGACGCGGCCGCGCAGCTCGGCGACGAGCGGCACCTTGCGCTGCAGGAGCGACGGCGGGGTGATGTCACGATCGGCCCATCGCTGGCGGAGCTGCGCGTAGGCGATGGCGTGGAACGTGCCCGCCGCCACCTGCTCGTGCACGCCCAGCGATCGCAGGCGGCTGCGCAGCTCGCCCGCTGCCTTGCGGGTGAACGTCAGGGCGAGGACGTGGCGTCCGTCGGCCCGGCCCTCGGCGATCCGCCACGCGATCCGGCGCGTCAGCACCCGCGTCTTGCCCGAGCCGGCGCCGGCCAGGATGACGAGCGGTGCGCCGTCGCTGGTGACGGCGGCGGCCTGCGCCGCCGTCAGGCCGTCCAGCAGGGGTGTCGGTGCGCCCACCCGAACGAATGTACGAGTGGGGTGTGACAGCATCGCGGATGGTGCTTGACCTGCCGATCGAGCGGTTCGAGGAGCTGGTGGCGGAGGCCCTGGACGGGATCCCCGAGGAGCTGGCGCGCCACATCGACAACGTGGTCATCCGGGTCCAGGACGACACGCGGGCCGGGCTGCTCGGCCTCTACGAGGGGATCCCGCTCACCCGGCGGGAGCAGTACGGAGGGATGGTGATGCCGGACCGGATCACCATCTACAGGAAGCCCATACTCCGGCACTGCCGCACCGATGACGAGGTCGTCCACCAGGTGCGGGTCACCGTGATCCACGAGATCGCGCACCACTTCGGCATCAGCGATGCCCGCCTGCACGAGCTGGGCTGGGCCTAAGTTCCCTCGATGCCCCACGTCGCGGTCACCGCGGTCGGCGTCGATCGGCCCGGCATCGTCGCCGCCGTCACCGGCGTCCTGCTCCGCCACGGCGGCAACCTCGAGGACACGGCCATGACGCGCCTCGGCGGCCACTTCGCCATGGTGCTGGTCGTGGAGGTCCCCGGTGACGAGGACGCGGGCGCGCTCGAGTCGGCGCTGGCGGCGGAGACGTCGACCATCGGGCTGACCGTGACCGTGCGCCCCATCGCCGAGGTGGCCGGGATGCGCGATGAGGGGTCGCCGTGGGCGGTCACGGTGCACGGTGCCGACCGGCCCGGCATCGTCCACCGCGTCACGTCGCTCCTGGCGGAGCACGGTGCCAACATCGTCGATCTCGCCACCCACCAGCTGACCACCAACGCCGGCACCGGCTACGTCGTGCTGCTCTCGGTGCTGCTCCCGGCAGCAGCCGACCCCGACGCGCTGCACGCCGCGCTGGATGCGCTCGCCGGCGACCTCGGTGTCGACGTGCACCTGCGGCCGGACGACGCCGACCTCCTCTGATGGCGATCGTCCCGGTCCGGCTGTTCCCGGACCCGGTCCTCGGTGGTGCGTGCGCGCCGATCGGCGAGATCGACGACGAGGCGCGAGCGCTGGCTCGGGACCTGCTCGACACCATGCGGGGCAGCTCGCACTCCGTGGGGGTGGCGGCGCCGCAGATCGGCGTGGCCCGCCGGGCCTTCTGCATCGACGTCACCGACCACCCCAAGGCGCGCTCGTGCCACGGCGAGGTGGTGGTCTTCGACCCGATCGTGGTCGAGCGGTCGGGCGTCGACGTCGGCCGCGAGGGGTGCATGAGCGTGCCCGACCTGACCGGCGACGTCGCCCGCTCGGCGTCGATCGTCCTGCGTGGCATCGGCGTGGACGGCAACGAGATCGTGCTCGACGCGGACGCCTTCGAAGCCCGAGCCGTGCAGCACGAGCTGGACCACCTCGACGGGCTCCTGTTCCTCGATCGCGTCGTGGCGCGCGACCGGCTGTACCGACGCCGCACCTACCGGTAGGCGTCCTACGCTCCCGCTGTGGCCTTTCCCAAGAAGCTGCTGAACACCGGAGAGCGGCTCGTGGTCGACATCCACCCGCACTGGTGGTACTTCGCCAAGCAGGCCCTCGCGCTGGTCGTCTCGATCGGACTGCTGATCTTCTTCCGCACCAAGGACTGGGACGTGCCGACGCTGCTCATGGCGGCGCTCACCCTGGTGTCGCTGCTCTGGTTCGTCGGCCGCTACCTCAAGTGGATGACGACGAACTTCGCCGTCACCAGCCACCGGGTGATCTTCCGTGAAGGCGTGATCGCCAAGAAGGGCATCGAGATCCCGCTCGACCGCGTGAACACGATCTTCTTCAACCAGGGGATCCTCGAGCGCATGCTGCGCACCGGCGACCTCACCATCGAGTCGGCGGGCGAGCGTGGCACCCAGAGCTTCAGCGACATCCGTCGCCCCTCGCAGGTCCAGAACGAGATCTACCGCCTGATCGAGGAAGAGCAGGACGAGCACGCGAGCGCGAGCCGCGAGCTGTCGGTGCCCGAGCAGCTGGAGAAGCTCGACGAGCTGCGCCGTCGCGGCATCATCGACGAGGCCGAGTTCAAGGCGAAGAAGACCAAGCTGCTCGAACGCATGTGACGGGGGCGGGGCCCCGCGTCGTCTCGCTCGTCCCGTCGCTGACCGAGACGCTCCTGGCGTGGCGGATCGAGCCGATCGCGGTCACCCGCTTCTGCGAGCAGCCTCGCCTGGAGGCCGTCGGCGGCACCAAGGACCCCGACCTGGTGCGCATCGTCCAGCTGGCGCCCGACCTGGTGCTCGTGAACGACGAGGAGAACCGTCGCCAGGACCACGACGCGCTGGTCGCCGCCGGGCTCGACGTGCACGTGGTCTCCATCACGTCGGTGTTCGACGTCAGTCCGCAGCTGGCTGCGCTGCGCATCCGCCTCGGTCTCGATCCGCTGGAGCTGGTGCTGCCGCCACCCGAGCCCGAGCGGCTGCGCGCGTTCGTGCCGATCTGGCGCCGTCCGTGGATGTCGCTCAGCGCGTCCACCTACGGCTCGTCGCTGCTGGCCCACATCGGCATCGGCAACGCGCTGGCCGACGTGCCCGATCGCTACCCCGAGGTCGACCTCGAGGACGTCGTCGCCGACATCGTGCTGGCGCCGAGCGAGCCGTATCCCTTCGGTGAGCGCTTCCGCCGCGAGCTGGAGGTGGTCGCCCCCGTCGTGTTCGTCGACGGTCAGGACCTGTTCTGGTGGGGCACGCGCACGCCTGCGGCCATCGAACGACTGAAAACGGCCACTGCCCGGCTCTGAGAGCCGGGCAGTGATCGGGGTGGGGGTTGGGAGGACTAGTAGCGCTCTTCGCGCACGACGGTCTCGGTGCGACCGTTGGCGCCGGCGCCGAACGGAGCGAACGAGCTCCAGAACAGCATCGACATCAGGAGGCCGATGGCGCCGACGATCATGAGGATCACGCCGACGGTGTCGAGGTTGATGCCGTCGACGCCGGTCTCGAGCGCGAAGCTCAGGATCGCGCCGACTGCGATGAGAAAGACGCTCACGCCGATGCCCATGGTTGATTCGCTCCTTCGCTGTGCGGTGGCGGGTGGGAGAGAGGTGTTCCGCACGTCGTTGCGCATGGACTACCCCACGTGCTATGCGCCGGAAACGTCACGCAGCGCGTTTGCTGCCGCCACTGGCTCCACGGGGTTGAACAGGACGCCGCTGCCGAGCTCGCCGGCGGCCACGAACCGGGGCGTTTCGGGCGCTCGCAGCAACGGCGCGAGATGTGCGTGCACGTGCGCCGTCGGCCATGCGCCGCCGTCGGTCGGGCGCTGGTGGAGCCAGAGCATGTAGGGCATCGGCGCGTCGAAGAGCGCGTCGAGCCGTCGCGTGGCGTCGACGAGGACCGTGGCGAGCGCGTCTCGACCTGCATGGTCGAGCGTCGGGAGATCTGGCTCGTGGGTGCGCGGCGCGATCCGCAGCTCGTAGGGCCAGGAGGCGGCGCTCGGCACCGAGGACGTCCATCCGCCGACGTCGTGCACGATGTGGTCGGGTTCGGCGCACAGCGCGCACGCGCGATCGAGCTCGACGCGCGCTGCAGCTGGGACGTGGTCGAACGCGTAGATCTGACCGTGCGGGTGAGCGATCGTGGCGCCAACCTCCGGGCCGCGGTTCTCGAACACGAGCACGTAGTCGACGTCGTCGCGTGCTGCGAGCGCGGCAGTGCGATCGGCCCACAGGTCGACGACCCGTCGCACGCCGTCGACGCCGAGCGACCACAGCTGCGCGTCGTGCTGCGGCGTGTACAGCACGACCTCGCAGCGGTCGTCGGGCATGGCCGGCCACCGGTTGACGAACCACCGCACGTCGTAGGGCTCGGGTGCCTCGACGCCACCTGGGCAGAACGGGCAGCCCGACGTCGGCAGGTTGGGCCGACCTTGCCGCGCTCCGACGATCACGACCTCGGTCCCGGTGAGCTCGTCGCGCGGCACGGGAGGATGCTGCCAGAGCGCTCACGAAGTCCCCTGCATGGCGTGGGTGCTCATCGTGCGACGCCTGCTCGTCGCGGTCACCGTCGCTGCCTGCGTGCTCGTCGCGCCGGACGCGAACGCCGGTGAGCGTGTTCGTCACGGCTGCACGGCGAGCGTCGCCGAGCCGGGCTCGGCGGAGCCGGTGGACATCTGCTGGACGCTGTTCCGGCCCGATGGTGCGGACGCCAGCCACCCGGTGCCGCTCATCCTCGACTCCCACGGGTGGTCCGGCAGCCGGATGAAGGACCGGCACGTCTTCGCGCCGCTCCTCGACGCCGGCTTCGGCGTGCTGTCCTTCGACCAGCGCGGCTTCGGCGCCAGCGGCGGCCGCGCGCACTGGCAGCACCCCGACTTCGAGGGCCAGGACGTGCAGCGCCTCGTCGACCTCGCCGCCGGCATCGACTGGGTGCTGCAGGACGGCCCGGGCGATCCGCGCATCGGCGCGTTCGGTGGCTCCTACGGCGGCGGCTACCAGCTGGCCGGCGCCATGGCCGAGGTGCGCGACCGCGGCCGGACGCGTCTCGACGCGCTGGCGCCGATGATCACGTGGTTCGACGCCAAGGAGAGCCTGGCGCCCGCCGGCGTGCTCCGCACGTACTGGGTGTCGCTGCTGCTGCGCGACGGCGCGGACTCGATGACGCCGGCGCTGCGGGACGGCCTGCTCCTGGCTGACGCCACCGGGACGTGGCCCGCCTCCCTCGATGCCGTGCTGGCGAAGAACGGTCCGGCGTGGCACGTGCGCCAGGGCCGCCGGCTCGATGTACCCGTCCTCCTGCGCCAGGGTCACACCGACAACCTCTTCAACCTCAACGAGGGCCTGCGCATCTACGAGGAGCTGCTCACGCCTGCCGCGCGTGCCCGCAGCCACTTCGTCGGCTTCAACGGCGGTCACACGGGACCGACCTTCGTGCCGCTGGGCCTCGCCGGCATCGACGACCCGTGCTCCCGCTTGCTGGCCGGCGGTGACGTGTGGCCGCTGACCGTGCGCTTCTTCACCGAGACGCTGAAGCGGCAGCCGACGGGCCTGGCCGGCAGCGGTCGCTACCACCTGACGACGGCCATGGATCGCTGTCGGTCGGTCGACGCGGTGTCGCCGACGCGTGACGTGCAGCTCGGCCGCGTGAGCGCGGGGGTGTGGAAGGTCGCGGACGGGCCGATCTCGCTCGCCGGCCTGCCGTCGCTGGACGCCGACGCGACGAGCGTCGGCGTCGACGCCCGTCTCTTCTTCGCGCTGTCCGTCGGCCGGACGGCGGCCGACGCGCGCATCGTCCAGAACAACATGCTGCCCATCCGCATCCCGATGCCGGTGACGGGTGCGCACAGACGCGTGCAGCTCCCGGCGATCGCGGTGGACGTGCCCGCCGGCCAGTCGCTGTTCCTGACCGTCTCGCCCTTCTCTGACGCGTCGTTCGGGCACGGCAGCCGCACGCCGACGGTGATCGTGCTCGATCGCACCGTCGTGCACCTGCCGGTCCGCTAGAGCGACAGATCCTTGGCGAAGCAGATCGAGCGCGGATCGTCGCGATAGCGCCCGTACGGGGCGATGCGGGACCAGCCGGCGGATGCGTAGAGCGCCACGGCCTCCGGCTGCTCCTCGCCCGTCTCCAGCTGCATGCGCTCGTAGCCGAGCGACCGGGCCTCGTCCTCGAGGCGCGAGAGCATCGCCCGCGCGATCCCGCGGCGACGCCCTCGCTCGGCCACGTACATGCGCTTGATCTCCGCGATGCCGTCGTCGAGGCGCTTCACCGCCCCACAGCCGACCGGCTCGTCATCCCACCACGCGACGAGGAACGCGCCGTCGGGCGGCGTGACCTTGTCGGCCGTCACCTCGGCCCGCCAGCCGACGCCGCCGTCGTCCTCCACGCCGTAGCGCTCGTCGAGGTCGGCTTGCAGCTCATCGATCAGGGCGGTCGAGATCGGGTCATCGAGCGGCATGCGCTCGATGCGCAGCGTCACGAGATGCCGACCGCCTTGGCGAAGCGCTCGAGCGCGTCGGGGTCGAACGGGGCGCGCATGGCGATGTTGATCTGCTCGGCGCCGGCGTCGACGTACTGGCCGATGCGGTCGAGCATCTGCTCGTCGGTGCCGAAGAGCACGCCGGGCCGCACCATCTCGGCGATGCGACCGAACTGCTCGACCAGCGAGTCCTCGGTGTACGCCATGCCGACGTTGACGGTGCAGCGGACCTCGGCCGGCTCCCGGCCGACGTCGTCACAGTGCTGGTGGAGGATCCCGCGCTTGCGGGCGAACTCCTCGGGCGAGATGAAGGGGACGTTCCACCCGTCGGCGTACTGGGCGGCGATCCGCAGCGTCTTCTTCTCGCCGCCACCGCCGACCCAGATGGGCAGCTGGGCCTGGACCGGGCGCGGCTCGTTGCGCGCCTCGCGGAGCTGGAACCACTTCCCCTCGAAGGTCGACACCTCGTCGTGCAGCAGGCCGCGCAGGACCTGGATGCCCTCCTCGAGCTGGCTCATGCGGGTGCCGACGGACGGGAACGGGATGCCGTAGGCGTCGTACTCCATCTGGCTCCAACCGGCGCCGAGACCGACGTCGGTGCGGCCGCCGGAGAGGTGATCGATGGTGGCGATGGCGTTGGCCAGCACCGCCGGGTGCCGGTAGCCGACGCTGTAGACGAGCGAGCCGCACCGCACCTTCGTCGTGGACAGCGCCAGCGCGGCGTGCATCGAGACCGCCTCCAGGCACTCGGCGTCGCCGGTCATGTCGGCCGCGTAGAAGTGGTCCCACACCGAGATCCACCCGTAGCCGAGGTCCTCGATGCGCTTGTAGAGCTCGATCAGCTCGCCCGCCGCGACCTTCTGCAGGCCGGCGTGCACCCCGTACGTCGTCATGCGCGGAACCTAGACGCGTGCTTCTTGACCGTTCGGTCAAGTCGCGTGAAGGATGCCCGCATGCCGCAAGCCAAGAGCAACGGGATCGAGCTGGAGTACGACACGTTCGGGCAGGAGAGCGATCCGCCGCTCCTGCTCATCATGGGCTTCAGCGCCCAGATGACGGCATGGGACGAGGCGTTCTGCCGCAAGATCGCCGACCAGGGCTTCCACGTCATCCGCTTCGACAACCGTGACGTCGGCCTGTCGTCGCGCATCGAGGGCGAACCCGATCTGGCCGCGCTGTTCTCGGGTGACACGTCGAGCGCGCCGTACTCGCTCGACGACATGGCCGACGACGCCGCCGGCCTGCTCGACGCCCTCGGGCTGCCCGCCGCGCACATCGTCGGCGCGTCGATGGGCGGGATGATCGCCCAGACCTTCGCCATCCGGCACCCGGAGAAGACGCTGAGCCTGTGCTCGATCATGTCGACCACGGGGGACCTCGAGGTCGGCCAGGGCACTCCCGAGGCGCTCGGCGCGCTGATGGCGCCGCCGGCGACGAACCGCGAGGAGGCCATCGAGCGCGGCGTCAACGCCGGTCGCATCATCAGCTCGAAGAAGCACTTCGACGAGGCCAAGGCAGCCAAGCGCGCCGGCGAGGCCTACGACCGTGCCTTCGACCCCAAGGGCGTGCAGCGCCAGCTGGCGGCGATCCTGTCGCAGAAGAACCGCACCGCGGACCTGGCGAAGGTCGCGGCGCCGACGCTCGTCATCCACGGCGCCGGCGACCCGCTGGTCACGCCGTCAGGCGGCGAGGCGACGGCCAAGGCCATCCCCGGCGCCGAGCTGCGGGTGTTCGAGGACATGGGCCACGACCTCCCCGAACCGCTGTGGCCCGAGATCGTCGACGCCATCGTGGCGAACGCACGGCGGGCGTCATGACCGGACCGCTGAGCGGCTACACGGTCATCGAGCTGGCGGGCATCGGTCCCGGCCCCTTCTGCGGGATGATGCTGGCGGACATGGGCGCGCGCGTCATCCGCGTCGACCGCGCGCAGAACGTCAGCGGCGGGGATCCGGCGTCGCCGCCCACCGGCGTGCTCGAGCGTGGTCGCGAGTCCATCGGGGTCGACCTCAAGAACCCCGACGGCATCGAGACGGTGCTGAAGCTGGTCGAGAAGGCCGACGTGATCTTCGAGGGCTTCCGGCCTGGCGTCACCGAGCGCCTCGGCCTTGGCCCCGACGTGTGCCTGGCCCGCAACCCCAAGATCGTCTACGGCCGCATGACCGGCTGGGGCCAGGACGGTCCGTACGCGCAGGCGGCCGGGCACGACATCAACTACATCGCCCTCGCCGGCGCGCTGCACCCGATCGGTCGCAAGGGCCAGGCGCCGGTGCCGCCGCTCAACCTGGTGGGCGACTTCGGCGGCGGTGGCATGCTGCTCGCCTTCGGCATCGCCTGCGCGCTGCTCGAGGCGCAGAAGAGCGGCAAGGGCCAGGTCGTCGACGCGGCGATGGTGGATGGTGCCGCCATCCTCACCGCGATGTTCTACGGGATGAAGGGGTTCTGGACGACCGAGCGCGGGACCAACCTGCTCGACACCGGCGCCCACTTCTACGACGTGTACGAGACGGCCGACGGTGAGCACGTGTCGATCGGCTCGATCGAGCCGCAGTTCTACGCCGAGCTGCGCCGTCTGGCCGGGCTCGACGCCGACGAGTGGGGCGCGCAGATGGACCGGTCGAAGTGGCCGGAGCTGAAGGAGAAGATCGCCGCCGTCTTCAAGACCAAGACGCGTGACGAGTGGAACGCGCTGATGGAGCACACCGACGTCTGCTACGCCCCGGTGCTCTCGCTGGACGAGGCGCACCTGCACCCGCACAACGTCGAGCGCGGCACGTTCAAGACGATCAGCGGCGTCCTGCAGCCTGGCCCGGCGCCGCGGTTCTCGCGCACGAGCGCCGAGATCCAGGGGCCGGCGGCCCATGCCGGGCAGCACACCGACGACGTGCTGGCATCGCTCGGCTTCGAGCCGTCGGACATCGCCAAGCTCCGCGAGGCAGGCGCCGTCAAGTAGATGGCGACGCTGGTCTGCTTCCACGCCCATCCCGACGACGAGTCCATCGCCACCGGCGGTGTGATGCGGCGTGCCGCCGACGAGGGGCACGACGTCGTGCTGATCGTCGCCACCGGCGGCGAGGAGGGCGAGGTCGACGAGGGGTTCCTGGACGACGGCGAGTCGCTCGGCGATCGGCGGATGCGGGAGACGCTGGCATCCGCCGAGATCCTCGGGGTCAAGGCGGTCGAGTGGCTCGGCTACCGCGACTCGGGGATGGTCGACACGCCGACGACGAAGAACCCCGACTGCTTCTGGCAGGCCGACGTCGAGGAGGCGGCGCAGAAGGTGGCGGCGATCCTGGCGAAGCACGGGGCCGACGTGTTCACGATCTACGACTCGAACGGCAACTACGGGCACCCCGACCACGTCCAGGTCCACCGCGTGGGCGTGCGGGCCGCCGAGCTCTACGGCAGGGCCGACGTCTTCGAGGCGACGATGAACCGCGACTACATCATCCGGAACATGTCGCAGGCGATGCGAGACGCGGCCGACAACCCGGGCGACCTGCCCGACATCGACGATCCCGACTTCAACCTCGGCGTCCCCGAGTCGGAGATCACGACTCGCGTGGACGTGTCCGACTACGTCGACGTGAAGCGGGCGTCGATGCGGGCGCATGCATCGCAGATCTCGGAGCAGTCGTTCTTCCTCGCCATGCCCGACGAGGCGTTCACGATGGCCTTCGGCCAGGAGTGGTTCGTCCACCACGGCGCCGGCCCGAAGTCCCCCGACGAGTGGGAAGACCGCATCCTCTAGTGCCCCGCACTCCCTTGTCTTCGCTCCGAAGCCGCGGGGGCCTTCGGCGAGGGCGGCTCACCGCTCCGACGAGCCTGCATCTGCGCGCGTCCGCGGCGCTGGTTCCAGCCTTCGGCGTCCGCGCCAGCTTGCTCGCCTGATGCCGCGCGTCACCATGGTGCGTCACGGGCAGGCGGCGGCCGGCTTCAGCGACGACCTCGATCCCGGGCTCTCCGAGCTCGGCCGGCGGCAGGCCGAGGCGGCTGCCGAAGCGCTGGCGTCCATCGGGCCGCAGCCGATCATCGCCTCGCCGCTGCGGCGATGCCGCGAGACGGCGGCACCGCTGGCGGCGCGCTGGGGCATCGAGCCCGTCATCGATCCGTGCGTCGGCGAGATCGTCTCGCCCGACGACCACGCCGGTCTCGAGGCGCGCGGCGCGTGGCTGCGCCGAGCGATGCAAGGCGCATGGTCGGCGCTCGGCGCCGAGCACCACGCCTGGCGCCAGGCGATCATCGACCGGGTCCGCTCGCTCGAGGAGGACACCGTGGTGCACTCGCACTTCATCGCCATCAACGTCGTCGTCGGCGCAGCGACCGGCGACGACCGGCTCGTGTGCTTCGCGCCGGACAACTGCTCGTGGAGCGTGTTCGACGTCGACGGTGACAACATCACGGTCGTGGAGCTCGGGCGCCAAGCGCACACCGCGGTGAACTGATGCCGGCACTCGGTGAGTGGGAGCACACCGGCTTCACGCAGAAGATCCACTTCGGCACCGGTGCCATCGACACGGTGGGCACCGTGCTGCGCGACCTCGGGCTCCGCCGGGTCCTGCTCGTCACCACCGAGGGCCGTGCGTCGTCGCCGGCGGGGGAGCGACTCGTGCGCAGCGCCGGCCGCGCCGTCGAGTCGACGTTCACCGGCGTGCGCTCCCACGTGCCCACGACGACCGTGCAGGAGGCGCTTCGTCAGGCCCACCGCGACGGGATCGACGGCGTGCTCAGCTTCGGCGGCGGCTCGTGCATGGACCTCGGCAAGGCGGTGTGCTTCTTCCTCGAGCAGGAGTCGGGCGCTCCGGGATCGTCGTACGCCGACACGTCCACGGTGAAGCACGTGGCCATCCCGACCACGTACTCCGGTGCTGAGCTCACGGGCTTCTTCGGCATGACCGACGAGGCCGCTCGGTCGAAGTCCGGCGCCGGCGGCCCGACGATCGTGCCGGTGGCCGCCGTCTACGACCCCGACATCACCCGCTCCACGCCGGCCCGCGTGAGCGCGGAGACGGGCATGAACTGCCTGGCCCACGGCATCGAGGCGGCATGGTCGCCGTACCGAACGCCGGAGGCCGAGGCGGTGGCGCTGGCGTGCATCGAGCGCGTCGCCGACGCCCTGCCTCGGGTGGTGGAGAGCCCCGACGACCTCGGCGCCCGCAACGAGATGCTCATCGGTGCGGTCCTGGGCGGCCGGTGCCTGCACAACGCGCAGATGGGCGTGCACCACGGCCTGTCGCAGCTGCTCGGCGGCCGCACCGGCATCCCGCACGGGCTGGCCAACGCGCTCGTCCTCCCGCACGCCATGGCGTTCAACGCCGAGGCCGTGCCCGAGGAGATGAAGCGGATCGGGCGTGCGCTGGGTGACGAGGACGATCCCGTCGGCGCCGTCACCCGCCTCCGCGAGCGCATCGGGCTTCCCGCCGGTCTGTCCGACGTCGGCGTCGAGGACGACGACCTCGCCGCCGTCGCGCGCATGTCCCAGGCCAACCACAGCGTCCGCGCCAACCCGCGCCCGGTCAGCGAGGCCGACGCCCTCGCCATCCTCGAAGCCGCCTGGTAGCCGGATTCGGCGAGGCGCCTACGGGCGAACGGGATCTGACCAAATGTCGGACTCATGCGTCGCCGGTTTCGCCAGGTCGTCGCCCCAGACGTCCTGGCAGGCCTCGACGGCGATCCCTTGATCGTCGGGTGAGGCCCTCGTCGGAGTCCGCTGCGTCTTCGGCATCCGCTCGAGCCCGACGAATCGCGAGGATGGTGAGACGAAGCAGCTTGTCATCTCACTGGTGTTGGTCCCGCTGCTCTCAGCCTGCGGTGGCGAGGTGGACGATCCCGCCTCTGGGACGACGACCACTGCCGACGTCGATGGTCAGCTCTGCACGCTTGATGCTCTTGTCATCGACGGTCGGAGCTACGGGCGGAGTCCCGAACGCAACTGCCAATTCGTCGAAGAACACGGCGAGCCCGTCGGTCGGTAACGCAACGCGCTGTCGGCTCACGTCGGAGTGACCTTGTGCCCCGTAGATGTCGCTCAGCGACGTCATCGGGGCACAACGGGACGCGCGCCGAATGCCGGTGCGCGAGCGTGCCGCGGCGCGTCAGGGGTCGCACGAACGGGGGCAGACTGGGGGATGCCGGAGATCGAGGAGACCTTGCTGCCGGGCGTGGGCGTGCGGCACGAGTTCACCACAGCGGGCGGTGAGCGCCTGTCCGTGCTGACCCACCGCGGTGGGAGACGCGAGCTGGCCATCTACGACCGCCGCGACCCGGACGCGTGCATCGCCGTGCTCCACCTCGACGCCGACGACACCCGATCGCTGGGCGACCTCCTCGGTGGCAGTCAGGTCTCCGAGGCCGTGCGCGCCGTGCAGCAGGAGATCGAGGGCCTCGCCATCGAGTGGATCAACGTCGATGCCGGCTCGCGCGTCGTGGGCGCCACGATCGCGGAGGGAGCGTTCCGCACCCGCACCGGCGCGTCCATCGTCGCCGTGCTGCGGGGCAGTACGACCGTCCCCGCGCCCGGCCCCGACCATCGCTTCGAGGCCGGTGACGTCGTCGTCGCCGTCGGCACCCCCGACGGGCTCGCACAGCTGCGGAACCTGCTCGTCTCGTGATCCAGCTCGCAGCTGCGAGCCCCGACGCCGCCGTCGCGTTTGTCGAGATCGGCGCCGTCGCGCTGGTGCTGGCCGTGTTGGCGCGTGTCGCCGGCCGGCTCGGCATCACCGCCATCCCGTTCTACCTCCTGGCCGGCCTGGCGGTCGGAGAGGGCGGCGTCGCGCCGCTCGACATCAGCGAGGACTTCATCCGCCAGGTCGCCGAGATCGGCGTGCTGCTGCTGCTCCTCACGCTCGGCCTCGAGTACACCTCGGCCGAGCTGCGCAGCGGGCTGCGGACCGGCCTCGTCCCCGGCGCGGTCGACGCGGCCGCCAACTTCCTGCCCGGCCTCGTCGTCGGTCTTCTGCTCGGGTGGGAGGTGGCGGCCGCCGTCCTGCTCGGCGGTGCGGCGTGGGTGAGCTCGTCGGGCATCGTGTCGAAGCTGCTGACCGACCTCGACCGGCTGGCGAACCGCGAGACGCCCCCCATCCTCAACCTGCTCGTCATCGAGGACCTGGCCATGGCCGTGTTCCTGCCGTTCGCCGCCGCGCTGGTCACAGGCGAGGACGCAATGGCCACGGTCACGACGATCGCAGTGGCGCTCGCCGCCGTCGGCGTCATCCTCACCGTCGCCCTGCGCTTCGGCGACCGCCTCAGCGTCCTGCTCGAACCGGGGAGCGACGAGTCGCTGCTGCTCGCGGTGTTCGGGCTGACGTTGCTCGTCGGCGGGTTGGCGCAGCAGCTCGAGGTGTCTGCGGCCATCGGTGCGTTCCTCGTCGGCCTCGCGCTGTCGGGCCCGGTGCAGCACCGCGCCGGCGCGCTGGTGAGCCCGCTCCGCGACCTGTTCGCCGCCGTGTTCTTCCTGTTCTTCGGCTTCCAGATCGATCCCGGCGACCTGCTCGGTGCGCTGGTGCCGGGCGTCGCGCTGGCGGTGCTCGGCGTCGGCGGAAAGCTGCTCGCCGGCTGGGTCGCCGGTGCGCGTGCCGGGGTCGCCCGCAGGGGTCGCCTTCGCGCCGGCGCCACGCTCATCGCCCGCGGCGAGTTCTCGATCGTGATCGCCAGCCTCGGCGTCGGTCTGGCCGATGCCGCCGACCTCGGGGCGGTCGGCGCCGCGTTCGTGCTCGTCACCGCCATCGTCGGACCGCTGGCGGCGCGCTGTGTCGGGCGCACGCCGGTCAATACGCTGGCGGCATGACCGAGCAGACCGTGCACTGGCGGGGTGTGAACCACCTCGCGCTCGTCACCACCGACATGGACGCCACCGTGCGGTTCTGGCACGGCGTGCTGGACGCCCGACTGGTCACGACGCTGGCCACGCCGTCGTTCCGGCACTACTTCTTCGAGATCGGTCCCGGCGACACGGTGGCGTTCTTCGAGTACATCGGCGTCGAGATGGACACCTTCGCCAAGCCGGCCGGCGTCCCGTATGCGCAGGCGTCGCAGTTCGACCACCTCTCCCTCGACCTGACCGACGAGGACGCGCTGCTGCGCCTGCGCGATCGCCTCAAGGAGCACGGGTGCGAGGTGACCGATGTCGTCGACCACGGCTTCATCCGCTCGATCTACTTCAACGACCCGAACGGCATCGCGCTGGAGGCGACGTGGTGGATCGTCGACCCCACCGGTCGCGACGCCGACTACGGCGACGAGCGGCTCTTCGCCGATCCCGACCCGGTACCGGCGGTCAAGGAGCTGCGGGAGACGGGCATCTTGGCGCGCACCGTCGAGACGCACCTCGTCGACGAGATCACCCGAGACATCTACCGAGCCGGAGCCTGAGCATCGTGTCTGTCATCAAGATCAACGCGATCACCGTCCCGGCCGAGAGCGGCGACGAGCTCGCTCGCCGGTTCGCGGCGCGCGCCGGCGCCGTCGACGGCCAGCCCGGCTTCGAGGGCTTCGAGCTCCTGCGGCCCACCGACGATCGCACCACGTGGCTCGTCATGACCCGGTGGAAGGACGAGGACAGCTTCAACGCGTGGATCTCCTCGCCGGCGTTCATGCACGGACACAAGGGCGTGGCGCCCGAGGGCGCCGGCCACGGCCATCAGGCCCCGGTGTCGATGTCGTCCGAGCTCTGGTCCTATGAGGTCGCCGACCTGAGCTCGTGACGCCGAGCATCGCCTGACGCCTCGCCGGTGCGCAGCGGTGCAAGCCTGATCCCCGTGAGGTGGCTTCGTGCCGCGGTGGTCGTCGTGCTGGCGCTCGGTATGGCGAGGTACGCCACGCCCGATGACGGCAGCGCGGTGCTCCAGGCGCCGGGTCGCGCCCAGTCCGAGGTCCAGAGCAGCGAGATCGACGGCCTCTCGGCGACGTCCGATCGTGAGGGCACGACGCTCGAGGTGGCGCTGACCGACCCCACGCCGGTCGACGGCTTCGAGCTGTTCGTGTGGAGGCTCGCCGGCACGCCGGTCGCCGAGCTCCGCTTCGCCGACGGCGAGTGGCACGCCGACGACCACGAGATCGCCTTCGACGATGACGGCGTCGTTCGGATCGAGCTCGACATCGAGCTCGCCGAGGTGGCGGTATCGACCGCTGGCCACCGGTCGCCCGTGGTGGGGCACGTGGTCCCGTCTCCAGACGGCGGCGACGTCGTCGTCATCGAGGGGGATGGCGCGGCGGTGATCGAGAAGGCGGTCGCGACCGCGCAGGCGGGCTACGCGCTCCTCGACCCCGAGCAGCGCGCCGTCGCACGCTCGCTGCTCAGCCGGCAGCTCATGACGGGCACGGCGACGTACACGGCGGCGACCGAAGCAGGCGTCGCCACCGTGGTCGTGACCGTCGACTACCCGACGATCAGCCAGGTGAGCACCGACGAGCGCGGCGGCGTGGTCGCGCTCCGCGTCGATGCTGATGCGATCCGCTCGTGCCGTGGTGCGACGTGCACCGTCACCGACACGTACACGGTGCCCGCAACTGCGGCCGCGGCCATGGCCGCCGCCCCCGAAGCTGTCACGGTGACGCCGCTGCCCGACGGCCAGTGGAACGGCGAGCCGACGACGTGCATGGGCATCACGTCGGCGCTCGACGACGGGCCGACGCCGGGCACGTCGTGCTGGCTCGCCGACGGGACGCTCGTCGAGGCCGACCGCGAGAACGGCATCGTCACACGGCTGGTGTCGCGGTGAGGTGGCTCGTCGCTGTTGCGCTCGCCGCGGGGGCGGCGTTGATCGTGCTGGGCGACCCGTTCGGTGATGCCAGCTGGCTGCTCGTCTCCGTGGGCTTCGTCCTCGCCGCCGCGGGAGGCGTGTGGGTGCGGCGCGGTGATCTCGTGCTGTCCGGCCTCGCCCTCTCCGTCGCGCTCGTCGCATCCGGTGTGGTCCTCGCCGCCGACGACGTCGACCGCGAGCTCCCGCGCGACGGTGGCTGGATCGTGGTGGACGGCCAGGCGCTCGATGCGCCGTACGACATCGAGGTCGTCGGGCTCGAGCTGCGGATCGACGGACGCGTCGTGCGCGACCGCGCCGGCAGGCAGGCGCCCCCGCCGGACGACCCCGAGGGTCCCGCGGCGCTCGCCATGCAGCTCATCGACGACGCCGGAGGCCCATGGCCGGGCGACGTGCCGGACGAGGTGATCGACGCCATCGCCGAGGAGCTGTCGGCCATCGCCGACGTGACCTGGGTGCCACCGTTCCTCGTCGTCGACGACGCGATGGTGGTGGCGCAGCGGCCGGCACCCGCGACCGAGGACGAGCTGGTGGCGGCGCTCGAGGACGAAGCCGAGGCGTGGCGCGCCCTCGTGGCGGACGGCGGTGGGCTCGTCATCGACGGGGAGAAGTCGATCGAGCTCCCGCCCGAGGAGGCCGCGACCTTCGGGGACGCGCAGGCGATCGAGCTCATCTCCCGCGGCACGCACCGCACGGGTCGCACGCCGACGTCGAACGAGGTGCACCTGTTCACGCCCTTCACCGCCGAGCGCGGCGTGTGCCACGTCGGCCCGCTCAAGGAGGCCGCCCGGCTCCACCACTACCGGGTCACGCACTACGACGGCCTGGCGTCGAACGAGGCGTCGCTGATGGCGACCTCGGGTCGCGCCGGCATCCTCTACATCTGCGCCCATGGCGGGCAGGGGATGAAGCTGCACCGCACGCGGGAGGAGGCGCAGCGTGCGGCCGACGATCTCGAGCGCAGCTCGGGCCTCACGGTGCGACCGGTGCCGTTCGCGTCGTCCGGCGAGTCGTGGTACGTGCTGCCGATCACGCGGGGCACGGGCGCGATCTACGACGGCTCCGGCACGATCCTCTGGAGCGACGGGTGCGTCACCACCGGTGAGAACATCCGGGGCTTCTTCCGTGCGCGCGAGTACATCGGCACCGCGCAGAGCTGCTTCACGGGGCTCGTTCGGCCGTTGCACGAGTCGTTCTGGGGTCGCATGGCTGGCACCGTTGCCGGCGGTTCCGAGCGGGCCGTCAAGGATGCGTTCGACGGGATGCAGTCGAGCATCCAGGGCTACATCGCCGCGGAGACGCGCCTCACCGACCAATGGCAGGCCGACCGGCGCCGCGGTCTCCGCCTGGACGAGCAGGCCCCGCCGAGGCCGTTCACCGGTTGGGCCCACTTCGGCCCCGGAACGTCGGTCCTCTCGCCGGCGGTGAAGAACTACTCGCCTGACCAGACCCGCGTCCTGCCGCTCGGGATGAACACCGTGTGGGTGCAGTTCGATGCGCCCGTTGCGCCGCACGATGTTCTCCGCTTGGTGCGCCCTCGTGGCTGCGGCACCGTCGTGCGTCGCGCACACCTCGTGAGCGGTGGCTACCTCGTCGTGCTCCAGGTCGAGGTGACGCAGACCGACAGCGTGACCTTCACCGTCGATCCGTTCGAAGCGCGCTCGCAGGACGCCGTGGAGCTGCGTCTCGACGGGAGCACCGAGCCCGCCGGCACCGACCACGTCGGTCCGAGCGGCGATCCCTTCACGTGGACGGTCGACTGCGTGCCGGCGCGGGCGAGGACAACGACCACGACGACGTCGACGACCTCGACGACGGCCGCGCCGACCACGCCGGAGACGATCGCCGACGAGACGACCTCGTCCACCGCGACCACGACGACGACCGCGCCAACGACCACGACGACGGTTGCGACGACGACCACCACGGCGACCACCACGACCACGGTGGCCGCCGCTCGCCGCCGCCTCGCCGTCCGTGCTCGAAGCCTCAACGCCGGCGAGCTCCCGGCCGACGGCATCACCCGCGACCCCGACCAGGCCGACTACGCCGACGGTGAGCGGGTGGTCCTCGACGCACCACCGTCGTTCTCGTCGGGCGGCTTCCGGCACTTCTTCGTGCACTGGGAGGTGTCGCCGAGGGTCGACCACGCGGCGAGCGGCACGAGGATCTCGGTGGCGATGACCGCGGACGTGACCGTCACCGCCGTGTACGAGTCATCGGCGGAGTGACCTCGTAGTGGCGCACCCCCAGCAGCAGCGCTTCGTCGCGCGGGCGGCGACCCTGCTGCCGCTCGAGGGGCCACTGCTCGAGATCGGCAGCCTCGACGTCAACGGCTCCGTCCGCCGGCACTTCCCGCGGGCGTGCCCGTACGTGGGCGTCGACCTGGCCCCCGGCCCTGGCGTCGACGTCGTCGCGTCGGGTCACGACTTCGGCCGCGACGAGTCCTTCGCCACCGTCGTGACCACCGAGTGCCTGGAGCACGACCGCGGCTGGCGCACGACGCTGGCCAACATCGAGCGCGTGCTGCGACCCGGCGGCGCGCTGGTGCTCACGTGCGCCACCACCGGCCGCCACGAGCACGGGACGACGCGCACGTCGCCGCCGATGAGTCCGAGCACCAACGACCACTACCGCAACCTCAACGCCTCCGACGTCGTGGGCGCGCTGCCGGGGCTCCGCGTCGACCTGGTCGCCACGTGCTGGTCGTCGTTCGACCTGTACGTCGTCGCCCGCAAGCCGCCGGCCCCGGCGCCGCATCCCGCGCTCGAGCGGCTCCGGCGCGCCTACGACCGCGACGGGCTGCGACCGTCGCGCGTGGCGGACCGGGCCCTGCTGGCGCTGTGGCGCACCGACACCATGGGCGACGTGCCCCTGGCCGCCGGTCTCGCCGCCCACCCGTGGCGGGCCGTGACGCTGGCAACATCGATTCTCACGAGGGGCCGGGGGTAGCGTTCTCCCCGTGAAGCAGATCCTGCCTGTGGAAGAGCTCGCCCGAGATTCTCGCTTCGAGAAGATCAAGATCGAGGAGGTCATCTTCGATCCGCGAGGCGCCAACCAGGCCACGCAGAAGGACCGCCAGAGCGGCTTCAAGCCGACCGACCCCGACGCACCGGATCAGGTG
>DASUCO010000125.1:0-3461 GCA_036275955.1 Acidimicrobiales bacterium | reverse complement strand
GCGCGGGCGTTGACAGTGACTAGGCAGGTGACTACAAGTGTCAGTAGTCACTCCAGGCCGGCTCGGCTTGGTCACTCCACACATCACACCCGCAGGAGCTGCTGCCGATGTCCCGCTTCACCGCCACCCCGCTCTCCGAGTGCTCTGACGATGATCTGGCCGTCAAGGCCCAGGGCGGCGACCGCTCCGCCCAGCAGGTCCTGATCGAGCGCTACCGCCGCTTCGCCCGGGCTAAGGGCCGTGGGTACTTCCTCGTGGGTGGGGACAGCGACGACATCGAGCAGGAGGCCCTGATCGGGCTCTACAAGGCGATCCGTGACTACATGCCGGAGCGCCAGGCCAGCTTCCGGGCCTTCGCCGAGCTGTGCATCACCCGCCAGATCATCACCGCCATCAAGACCGCCACCCGCCAGAAGCACCAGCCGCTCAACCAGTACGTGTCGATCTCGGGCTCCCGCAGCACCGACGACCAGCAGAGCGACCGGGTGGTCGAGGACCTGCTCGACGACTCGCCCAGCAGCGATCCGGCCGACCAGGTGGTCTCGGGCGAGCGCCTGGACAGCCTCCGGGGCGCCATGGCCGAGATGCTCTCCGGCCTCGAGGTCGACGTCCTGCGCCTGTACGTGGAGGGCAAGAGCTACCAGGAGATCGGCGACGTCCTGGGCCGCCACGTGAAGTCGATCGACAACGCTCTGCAGCGCATCAAGCGCAAGGTGGACGCCCACCTCGACGCTGAGGCCGCCTCCGACCTCGCCGCCTTCGCCCTCTGATCCGGAGCCCGAGGTCGGATTCGAACCGACGGCCTGCTGTTTACAAGACAGCTGCTCTGACCAGCTGAGCTACTCGGGCGTGTTGACCGACCCCATTCTCTCGTTCTCGGGACCGCAACGGGCCACATCTGGCCCGTTCCGGTCCCGAGAACGCGTTCGAGCCGGGACCGAGGGTCCTTGCATCGGGTGGGGGGTCCGGTCAGGCTGGTCGGCGATGCACCCGTCGGAACGGCCGCTGACGGACCGCGAACGGGCGATCCTGGACTTCGAGCGGAGTTGGTGGGTCGCCGCGGACGGCTCCAAGGAGCACGCCATCCGGGACGCGCTGGACCTGTCGGCGGGCCGCTACTACGAGCTCCTGAACCTCCTTTTGGACGTTCCGGCCGCGATGGACTACGACCCTCTCGTGATCCGACGCCGCCGACGCATGAGAGACGAGCGCCGCCGGGCGCGCTTCGAGGGCCGGTCTGCCGGTCCCTCGGCCCGATGAGGCGCGGGCAGCACGCCGCCGACGACGGCTCCTTCGGCCGGTCGGCGGGTGGGGCGATGGCGCGGGGCATCGCCCTGATCGTCGCCGCCGTCCTGCTCGGGGTGATCCTCCTGCGGGCCACCGACTCGCCCGAGCCCTTCGCCAACATCGACACCGAGGTCGACGACGAAGGCGAGGGCACGACGGTCACGACCGACCCGACGATCACCACCGAGACGACGGCGGCGCCGGCGACCGTGCACAACCCGGCCGAGGTCACCGTGCTCGTCGCCAACGGCGCCGGGATCCCGGGCCTGGCCAGCAAGATCGGTGACCAGCTCAAGGGCGCCAACTTCGTGGTGGCCGAGCCCGGCAACACGAAGGCGCCGGCCGACGAGTCGGCGGTGTTCTTCACGCCCGGCTACGAGGGCGACGCGGCCGCGATCGCGGCACTGCTCAGCCCACCGCCCAAGGTGGCGCCGCTGCCCGACCCGCCGCCGGTCGACGACATGAAGAGCGCGCACGTGCTCGTCGTCGCCGCCGCCGATCTCGCCGCCGCCTCGGGCTAGCCCCTAGTCGAGCCGAACCGTCTTCGAGGTCACGCGCACCTCGAGCGTCCCTCGGACCGCGTCGCGCAGCTGGCCGAACGGCGGCTCGATCTCGAGCGCGAAGGTTCCCGTCGTCGTCGAGGACGCCGATCGGACGGCGCCGTCGGCCAGGTCGTGGGTCGCGCGCTGCTCGGTGACCTGCTCGCCGTCCAGCAGCACGGTCTCACCGCCTTCGTCCTGCTGCGCGACCTGGAGCCGCAGCACGGCGGAGGTGGCCAGGCGGGCGACGTCCTCGCCGTCATCGATGCCGAGCTCGACCAGGCGGCCCTCACCGACCAGCTTCGCCTCGCCGACCGAGCCCGGGACCTCCACCGTGTCGTCGACGGCCCACCGCTCGCCGGGGGCGAGCCGGCGATCGGGGGGTGCGCCGGCGGCGGCCGGGAAGATCTCCGAGATGCCCAAGGCGGCCGTCTCGCTGCCCGGCGCGTCGGCCTCGCCGACCGCGGCCGCATCGTCTGCCTCGACGGACTCCAGCTGGGCGGCGCGGTCGAACACGACGACGAAGGTCCGCACGCTGCCCGACGCGTCGCCGAGGATCACGCGGACCCGCACTCCCTCAGGCCCGGCATCGAGCACGGTGTGCTCCGACTGCAGCACGACCTCCTCGTCGCGGATGTCCGGCTTCTCGCCGGGGATCCGCACCTCGCTGTGGGAGCGGACGGTCACCTCGTAGCGGTAGACGGCGCCCACCGCGGGGCGGAACGTGACGCGCACGGTCTCGTCGCGACATGCGGTGAGCGTCACCGCCAGGAGGGCCACCGCCACCGTCCAACGCCGCATCGAGATGACCGTACCGTTGTGCCGTGCTCGACCCGCTCGACCAGCTCCGCGCGCGCCCCGACCGCAGCGCGATCCTGACCGACTTCGACGGCACGCTCTCCCCGATCGTGGAGGACTGGACGGCGGCGGCGCCGCTGCCCGGCGCCCGGCACGTGCTCGAGGACCTGGCGTCGCGCTACGCGGTCGTCGGCGTCATCTCCGGCCGCCCCGTCACCTATCTCGTCGAGCACCTGGGGTCGAAGCTGCGGTTGGCCGGCCTCTACGGGCTCGAGAGCATGGTCGACGGCAAGCGCATCTCCGCCGACGGCGCGGAGGCGTGGCGCGCGCACGTGCAGCACGCGGTGGAGTCGGCCAGCAAGCGGTTCGGCACCCTCGTCGAGCACAAGGGCCTGTCGATGACGGTGCACTTCCGCACCCGCCCCGAGCTGGCCGACGAGATCAACCGGTGGGCCGACCGCGAGCGCAAGCACACCGGACTCGAGCTGCGCACGGCCAAGGCGTCGATCGAGCTCCACCCGCCGGTCGAGTTCGACAAGGGCACCGTGGTCGAGGCGGCGATCGGCGACTGCGAGGCGGTGTGCTTCCTGGGCGACGACGTCGGCGACCTGCCCGCGTTCGACGCGCTCGACCGGCTGCGCAGCCGCGGGCTGCACACCGTGAAGGTCGGCGTGCGCACGGCTGAGGCGCCGCCGATCCTGCTGGCGCGCGCCGACCTCGTCGTCGAGGGGCCCATCGGCGCCCTCGGCGTGCTCCAGACCCTCTAGCCGCGTTCCGCGGCGGCGAGCTGGTCGGCGAACCAGTCGTGCGGCGTGCGCGCCGCGGCGCGTTCGCGAA
>DASUCO010000124.1:0-14290 GCA_036275955.1 Acidimicrobiales bacterium | reverse complement strand
GGCGATGTTGTACGGCAGGTTGGCCACCAGGACGGCGTGGTCCTCGCCGAGGTGCGCCGACCAGTCGAAGGTCATGGCGTCGGCCTCGATGACCGTCACGCCGTGGGGCTCGACCGTCTCCCGCAGCAGCGGCACCAGGTGGCGGTCGATCTCGATCGAGGTGACGTCGGCGCCGGTCTCCCGCAGCGCCAGGGTCAGCGAGCCGAGCCCGGCGCCGATCTCCACCACCCGGTCGCCGGGACCGACACCGGCGAGGTGGGCGATGCGGCGCACGGTGTTGGGGTCGGCCACGAAGTTCTGGCCGAGGGCCCGGCTGGGATGGCGGTCGGCCCGCGCCAGGAGGTCCTTGATCTCCCTGGGACCCAGCGTCACCAGGTGATCGTGACGTCGATGCGGCCGGTGCTGCGAGGCGCCAGCTGCTCGAACTCCTGCCAGTGCAGGTCGATCACGTAGCCGTCCACGAAGGGACCGCGGTCGCCCACCGTGCACTGCACGGACTTGCCGTTCACCGCGTGCACGGTGACGACGGTGCCGAACGGCAGCGTCTTGTGGGCGCAGATGCCGGGCCGGTAGTCGTACCAGGTGGCGCGGCCGCTCTCGCTGCCGGATGCGGCGGGCGCCGACGGCGGCGGAGGCGGCGGAGGCGCTTCGGTCGTCGTGGTCGTCGGCTTCGGCTTGGGCTTGGCCGTGGTGGTCGTCGTCGGCGCCGCCTTCGGCGCCGCCGTGACCGGCGTCGTCGCCGGCACCGGGGCGATCGTCGTCGTCGTGGTCGGCACCGCCGCCGTCGACGACGTCGTCACCACCGCGGCCACCGCGCGCGCGGTGTCCACACCGGCCCCCGCCGCCACCGCGGTGCCCGGACCACCTTCCTGGTCGGGGAACAGCGCCGGCAGCAGTGCGACGGTGACGACGATGTTGATCAGCAGCCAGACGCGCCGGAACGCGATCGACAAGGGGCCCCTACTCCTAGGTCGCCGTTCGGTCCCGCACGACGCTACGAGGCCCCGTAACGCAACCGCAACCAGCCCGCGATCAGAGGGAAAAGACCTGCTCAGCGGTGCTGTGCGTGGCGGCCTCGATCGCCTCGGTGGTCACGCCCTTGGCCGCGGCGACGCCGGCGCCCACCAGCGGCACCCAGCCAGGGCGGTTGGGCTTGCCTCTGTTCGGCACCGGTGCGAGGTACGGCGAGTCGGTCTCGACCAGCAGTCGGTCGAGCGGGCACAGCCGTGCCGCGTCGCGGATGTCCTCCGCCGTCTTGAACGTGATGATGCCGCTGAAGCTCAGGACCGCACCGACGTCGAGCGCGCGACGAGCCTCCTCGGCGCCGCCGGTGAAGCAGTGGAAGACCGCGCGCGCCGGCACGCCCTCGGCGGCGAGCACGTCGAAGGTGTCGTCCCACGCGTCACGCGTGTGGATGACGAGCGCCAGGTCGTGCGCGTTCGCCAGCGCCACCTGTGCGGCGAACACCGCACGCTGCACGTCGCGAGGCGAGTGGTCGTAGTGGTAGTCGAGGCCGCACTCGCCGACGGCGACGACCTTGGGTTCGGCCAGCAGCGCTGCGATCGTGTCGAGGTCGGCGTCCTTGGCGTCGTGGGGGTGCACCCCGGCCGTGGCCCACACGTCGTCGTGGCGCGACGCGACCGCCAGCACCGCACGCGACGACGCCGCGTCGGTGCCGACCGTGACGAACCGACCGACGCCCGCGGCGCGGGCGTCGGCCAGAACCTCTTCGCCGACACCCTCATACGGGATGTGGCAGTGGCTGTCAGTCCACACTGAGGCGCGGGAAGAGCGGGCTGCCCTTGGTGACCGCCAGCCCGCCCGGGTAGCCGCCCCAGGCGACGTCGTCGGGGACCCGGCGGTCCTGTGGCGTGCCGTCGAGGCCGATGCGGGACCAGATCTCGCCCACCGTCGTCGGCAGCGCCGGCGACGCCAGGATCGACACGATCCGCAGCACCTCGAGGGCATCACCCAGCACGCGGTCGACGTCGGGGCCGGGCTCCGCCTTCCACGGCTCGTTGGTCTCCAGGTGGGCGTTCGCCTCCCGGATGAGCCGCCACGTGGCGTCGAGCGCCTCGTCCGGTCGCAGCCGCGACCAGGCGTCGGTGGCGGCAGCGACGACCTCGGCCGCGACCGCGGCGAGCGGGCTCGCCGGATCCGGTGCCGGACCGGTGCCGCCGCACTTCTTGTCGACCACGGTGGCGACGCGCGACAGCAGGTTGCCGAGGTTGTTGGCGAGGTCGCTGTTGTAGCGCGCGACCATCCCCTCGTAGCTGAAGTCACCGTCGTTGCCGAAGGCCACCTCGCGGAGGAAGTGGTAGCGGTACGGGTCGACGCCGAAGTCCTCGACGAGGCTGGCGGGGTCGATCTGGTTGAGCGCCGTCTTGCTCATCTTGGCCCCGCCCACCAGCAGCCACCCATGGACCTGCACCCGCTTGGGCGGCAGCTCGCCGGCGGCCAGCAGCATCGCCGGCCACCACACGCAGTGGAACCGGATGATCTCCTTGCCGATGACGTGGTGCACCTGCGGCCACCAGCGGTCGAACCGCTCGCGATCGCCGCCGTAGCCCACCGCGGTCGCGTAGTTGATGAGCGCGTCGTACCAGACGTAGAAGACGTGCTTGTCGTCCCACGGGACGGGGACGCCCCAGTCGATCGACGTGCGCGTGATCGAGATGTCCTGCAAGCCCTGCTTGATGAAGCCCAGCGCCTCGTTGCGCTTGGTGGTCGGCTGCACGAAGTCGGGCCGCGACTCGTACAGGTCGAGCAGCGGCTGCTCGAAGCGCGACAGGCGGAAGAAGTAGTTCTCCTCGGCCAGCACCTCGAGCGGCTTCTCGTGCACCGGGCACTTCCCGTCGGGGGCCTGGGCCTCGGTGTAGTAGTCCTCGCAGCTCACGCAGTAGAGGCCCTCGTAGCGGTCGAGCTCGATGTGGCCGTTGTCGCGGATCTTCGAGAGCAGGGCCTGCACCGACGCGTAGTGCCGGGGCTCGCTGGTGCGGATGAAGTCGTCGTTGCTGATGTTCAGCAGCTTCCAGGTCTCGCGGTACCGCTCGCTGGTGCGGTCGGCGAGCTCCTTCGGCGCCAAGCCCTGCGCCTCGGCGGCGCGCTGGATCTTGAGGCCGTGCTCGTCGGTGCCGGTGAGGAAGAACGTCTCATCACCGAGCAGGCGGTGCCAGCGGGCGATCGCGTCGCAGTTCACCGTCGTGTACGCGTGCCCGATGTGGGGCGCGTCGTTCGCGTAGTAGATCGGGGTCGTGATGTAGAAGGGCTCGCTCACCGTTGTCTGCCTCCTCGCTCGTAGCCGTCAGGTGGTTCCCCGAGCGGCGAGCGGGCGCGTCAGCCCTGGAGCCCCTCGGGGCCCGGCATGGACTGCGGAACGCGCGGGCGGACGGTGGTCACGGGTGTGACGCTACCGCCTGTGCTCTACCTGGTGATCGAGCGTTTCCTCCACGGCCCCGGCCCCGTGTACGCGCGGGCCGCCGAGCGGGGCCGGATGCTCCCCGACGGCCTGCGCTACGTCGACAGCTGGATCGTCGACGACGACGCGCTCGACCGCTGCTACCAGCTCATGGAGACCGACGAGCCGGCGTTGCTGGACGAGTGGGCGGCGAGCTGGGGCGACCTGGTCTCGATCGAGGTGCTGCCCGTCATCCGGTCGGCCGAGGCGGCGACGCGGGTGGGCGAGCGCTTCGGTCAGTGACCGGGACGGCGGCCGTTCGTCACGTCGTCATCGCTCGTCGTTGACGACGCGCAGCGCCGGCTCACGGCGGCGCCGGAGCTCGTCGACACGAGCCAGCGGCCGCTCGAGCGCCCGCCGTCGCGTGCCGGCCAGCTCGCCGTAGGCCCGCTCCATGGCGTCGACCGCCCGGCCGACCTTGTCGAGCGACTCGCAGAACCGTCCCCACTCGGACGTGAACGAGCCGAGGGCGGCGAGCACCTCACCGGACGTCCGCTCCAGCGCTGCCGCCTCGGACGCCTGGCGCACCACGGCGAGCACCGCGTACAGCGTCAGCGGCGAGCACAGCACGACCTTCTGGCGCAGCGCGTCGTCGAGCAGGCCGGCGTCGTGCTCGTGCACGAACGAGTAGATCGCCTCGTTCGGAAGGAAGAGGAGGACGTAGTCGAGCGTGCCGGCCGCCGGGTCGACGTAGCCGCGGCCGGTCAGCTCCCGGACCCGAGCCCGGACGTCCCGCAAGAAGGCCGTTCGCAGCGCGTCGCGCTCACCGTCGCTCGCCGCCTCGAGGCAGCGCACGTAGTTGGCGATCGGGAACTTCACGTCCATGTGGAGCACCTGGCCGCCAGGGAGGAGGAAGGTGACGTCGGGGATCGTCCCGTGCCGCGTGGCCCGCTGCTTCACGTACGACGCCCCTTCCGTGAGCCCGGCCAGCCGCAGCACGTCGTCGGCCATGCGCTCGCCCCACTGGCCGCGGGCCTTGGGACTGGCCAGCACCTCCCGCAGCGCGCCGGCCGTCGCCGTCAGCACCGCCGTCTGCTCGCCCTGGCTCGCCAGCTGCGCCCGCAGCTCGCCGCTCGACCGGGCCAGGGACTCGTGCAGGCGGGACACCTGATCGCGCAGCGCCCGCAGCTCGCCGGCGTCGACCGGCGCCGGCGAGCGCCGCAGCCACGCCGTAACGGCAATGGCCAGCAACAGCAATGGAACGAAAACGACGATGGCGACGTCCATACGCATGATCATGCGGAGGGGGTGTGACAGTGACCGATGACGTCGAGGTCGTGCTCCTCGAC
The DNA here is from genome assembly GCA_036275955.1 of Acidimicrobiales bacterium. Lineage (GTDB taxonomy): Bacteria > Actinomycetota > Acidimicrobiia > Acidimicrobiales > CADCSY01 > DATLFP01. Next base: position 9,544 of record DASUCO010000124.1, on the reverse strand, counting down.
GACGCCGGTCCCACCACCCGCACCGTCCAGCTGCGCCCGCGGCGCCGCGGACGGGAGCTGGTGCTGGTGGCGGCCGCCATCGCCGCCGTCGTGGGCGTCGGCCTGGTCGGCGGAGACGACGACGAGGACGCCGGCGCATCGCCGACGACGACCACCAGCGAGCGCCGCTCGACGACCACCCGCGCCCGGACCGCGACGACGCGGCGACCGGCCCTGGCGCAGCCGACGACCACCCGACGCCCGACCACGACCACGACCTGGCCCCAGCTCGAGGCAGGGTCGGGTCCCCTCCTGCCGGACGCCGACGCCGACCTGCGCCTCGCCGTGCTGCACGGCAACGGCGTCGTCACGGTGGCCTCCGTCCACACCGGCGATCGCTGCCGCATGCTCCTGTCCACGAACGGCGCCTATGTGCCATGGGAGGTCACGCTCCCGGTGGACGGCCTGCTCGCCCAGACCGACACCACCATCCACGTCGTCGACCGCGCCTGCGCGATGCGCGAGCTGTTCGACGTGCGGGACTCGTACCCCGTGGCCGTCGGACCCGATCGAGCGTGGATGGCCTCGGGCAGCGGACAGCGCATCCTCGAGCGCGCACTGCCGAGTGGCGACCTCACCGGACGCAGCTTCGACCTCCCCCGCTACACCTTCACCACCGTCGTCGCGCTCGGCGACGCACTCGTCGTCGGTGCATCCGGCGAGATGACCCTCGTCGATCCGACCACCGACGAGCGTCGCTCGCTCGGTCCGGGCACGCCGCTCGCCGTGCACGGCACTCGGCTTGCGCTCGTCGAGTGCCCGGAGCTGCGGTGCCGCCTCGCCGTCGTCGACGTCGCGTCCGGCGAGCGTCGCACCTACGCCGACGTCGAGCCCGGCGCCTGGGACCGGAGCCACTTCTCCGCCGACGGTCGCCTGCTGCGCGTACCGGTCGCCGGCCGTGACGAGTACCAGCCGTCCACCGCCGTGGTCGATCTGGAGACCGGCACCTCCCGCGTGTTCGACGAGCCGCTGATGCGCACCGCGTTCACACCGGACGGCCGGTGGCTCGTCGGGCAGGCCGGCAGCGGCGCGCTGGTCGCCCACGACCTGCTCGGCGGTGCCGGACGCGTCGAGCTGCTGCCCGAGATCAGGGACGTCCAGGGGTTCGCGCTGCTGTAGCGAGGTCGTAGACGCGTCGCTTCGGCACGTCGTAGGCCTGCGCCACCTCGGCCACCGCATCCCGCGTCGACAGGCCGTCGGCGATCATGCGCACCACCGCCGCAGTGAGCTCGTCGTCCGTCGCCGTCTCCGCCGGCGGCGCACCGTCGACCACGAGCACGTGCTCGCCGCGCGGCTCCACCGCGGCCACGCGGTCCACCGCTTCGGCGAGGGTCCCCCGCCACACCTCCTCGTGCAGCTTGGTCAGCTCGCGACCGAACGCGACCCGTCGGCCCTCACCGAGAACGGCCGCCAGGTCGGCGATCGTGCGCGCCAGGCGGTGGGGCGCCTCGTAGAGGACGATCGTGCGCCGCTCGCCGACCAGTGCGGCGAGGCGCTCGGTCCGGCCGGACCCCGAGCGCGGGAGGAAGCCCTCGAACGCGAACCGGCCGGTCGGCAGGCCGCTCGCCACCAGCGCGGCGATGGCCGCCGACGGACCGGGCACCACCACGACCTCGATGCCGGCCTCCGCCGCGGCACGCACCATGCGCTCGCCGGGATCGGAGATCCCGGGCATGCCGGCGTCGCTCACGATGGCGACCGTCTCGCCCGCGCGCAGGCGCTCGAGGACGCCGCCGATCTGCGCCACCTCGTTGTGGTCGTGCGCGGCCAGGAGCTTCTTGGCCGTGACGCCGGCCGCCTGCAAGAGGCGACCGGTGCGGCGCGTGTCCTCGCACACGACGAGGTCAGCGGTCCCGAGCACCTCGGCGGCGCGCGGTGACAGGTCGGCCAGGTTGCCGATGGGCGTGCCGACGAGCACGAGGCGGCCGGTCACTGGACCTCGAGCTCGTCGCCGACGCGCAGGCCCCACCGGTCGAACGCCCCCGCCTCCGCCTCGACGACGGCGCGCGCCCCGAAGCGGGGACGGCCGAGGCGACGCGGTCGCATCCCGGTCACGATCGCCACGACCTTGAGGTCGCGGTCGAGGTAGGCGACGTCGATCGGGAAGCGCATGCCGATCGTGTGCACCTGCATGGCCGGCTTCAGGAGGATGGCGCCGTCGAACGTCTCACGACCCATGAGCCCGCGCGAGCGCGTGCGCACGTCGTCAGCCACCTCGAGCGAGGCGAGCACCGCACCGTCGCGCAGCAGCCAGGGCACTAGACGTTGAAGCGGAACTCGACCACGTCGCCGTCCTGCATCACGTAGTCCTTGCCCTCGATCCGCAGCTTGCCGACGTCACGCGCCTTCGACCACGAGCCCAGCTCGAGCAGCTCGTCCCAGTGCACGACCTCGGCCTTGATGAAGCCGCGCTCGAAGTCGCCGTGGATGACGCCGGCGCACTGCGGCGCCTTCCACCCGGCCTTGAACGTCCACGCCCGCGACTCCTTCTCGCCGGTGGTGAGGAACGTGCGCAGGCCCAGGAGCCGGTAGGCGGCGTGCAGCAGCCGCACGACGGCGCCCTCGCCGAGGCCGTACGCGTCGAGGAGCTCGGCCCGCTCGTCGACCGAGAGCTGCACCGCCTCGGCGTAGAGCTGCACGCACATGGGCAGCACCTCGCTGTCCGGCCCGAACGCCTCGCGCACGGGCGCAGCCAGCTCGTCCGCCCGCTCGAGCTGGTCCTCGCCGATGTTCACGACGACCAGCACCGGCTTGTTCGTCAGCAGGAAGAACGGCTTGAGCGAGGCGCGGTGCTCGGCCTTCATGGACGAGCGGTAGATGGGCGTGCCCTCGGTCAGCACCGCGAGCGCGGCGTCGAGCGCCTCGACCTCGTGCACGATCGACTTGTCGGCGCGCGACGCCTTGCGGTGGCGCTCGACCTGCTTCTCGATGCTCTGCAGGTCGGCCAGCGCCAGCTCGGTCTCCAGCGTGGCGAGGTGCTCGAGCGGGTCGGTGGCGCCGACCACGTCGTCGTCCTCGAACGCCCGCAGCACGAAGACGATGGCGTCGACCTCGCGGATGTGACCGAGGAAGCGGTTGCCGAGACCCTCGCCCTGGGAGGCGCCGGCGACGAGGCCGGCGATGTCGACGAACTCGACCATGGCCGGCACCGTCTTGGCACTGTTCGACATGGCCGACAGCCGTTCGAGCCGCTCGTCGGGGACGAGCGCCACGCCCACGTTGGGGTCGACGGTGGCGAAGGGGTAGGCGGCGGCCAGCGCGCTGCCACCGGAGAGCGCGTTGAAGAGGGACGACTTGCCGGCGTTGGGCAGGCCGACGAAGCCGAAGCGTTCCACGGCGAGTCAGGCTACGGGCTGGGTACCTTCGCTCCGGCATGGAACCGGCGGAGGCACTCGAGCGCATCGGCTACCTGCTCGACCGGGCCCGGGAGAAGTCGTACCGCGTGCGCGCCTACCAGCGGGCGGCCGAAACCATCCGCAACCTGGCACCCGACGAGCTGACGCGGCGCATCGAGCAGGGCACGCTCGAGGAGCTCGAGGGGGTCGGCCCCAAGACGGCCTCGATCGTCGTCGAGGTGGCGGCGACCGGCACCACCGAGTACCTGACGAAGCTGGAGGAGACGACCGGCGTCGCCATCGGCGCCGGCAACGACCTGCTGGCCGCGCTGAAGGGCGACCTGCACGTCCACTCGACGTGGAGCGACGGCGGCGCCGAGATCGACGTCATGGCGCGGGCCGCCCGCGACCTCGGGCACGAGTACATCGCTCTCACCGACCACTCCCCTCGACTCACCATCGCCAACGGCCTCTCACGGGAGCGACTGGAGCAGCAGCTCGAGGTGGTCGCCGCCCTCAACAAGGACCTGCAGAGGGAACATTCGCTCGGCGGGGCTCGCACCTTCCGCATCCTCACCGGCATCGAGGTCGACATCCTCGAGGACGGGACGCTCGACCACGCCGACGAGGTCCTCGACCGGCTCGACGTCGTCGTGGCCAGCGTCCACTCCAAGCTGCGCATGGAGAAGCGGGAGATGACGCGGCGCATGATCACCGCCATCGCCAACCCGCTGGTGGACGTCCTCGGGCACTGCACCGGGCGGATAGTGGTCGGTCGGGGTCGTCCCCAGTCGGACTTCGACGCCGAGGTCGTCTTCCACGCGTGCGAGCAGTTCGGCACCGCGGTGGAGATCAACTCCCGCCCCGAGCGCCTCGACCCGCCCAAGGAGCTGCTCGACATCGCCGTCGAGATGGGCTGCGAGTTCGCCATCGACACCGACGCCCACGCCCCCGGGCAGCTCGAGTGGCAGCCCTACGGCGCCGACAAGGCCGCCGACAGCGGGATCACGCCCGATCGCATCATCAACACCCGCTCAGCCGATGAGCTGCTGGCCTGGACCCGCCCCTAGAGTTGGATCCCTTATGTCGAAGAAGACCACCAAGCGCAAGACCAAGGCCCGCAAGAGCAAGGCCAACCACGGCACGAAGCCGAACGCCGGTCGTTAGGTCCCGCCGCCCGGGGTAGAGCCCCGGGACGATGGCCGACCTCTTCGAAGCACTCAGCGACGCCGACGACGCCGGCCTCTTCTACGTGACCGACACCGGTCCGGGCATCGCCCGCCGCAAGCGGGGCACGGGGTTCAGCTACACGGGCCCCGACGGCGCCCTCGTCGACGCCGAGACCAGGGAGTGGATCGTCTCGCTGGCCATCCCGCCGGCATGGACCGACGTGTGGATCTGCCCGCTGCGCGACGGCCACATCCTGGCCACCGGCCGTGATGCCAAGGGTCGCAAGCAGTACCGCTACCACGAGCGCTGGCGCGAGGTCCGCGACGGGAACAAGTACTTCCGACTGATCGACTTCGCCCATGCGCTGCCGGCGCTGCGCAAGCGCGTCGACGAGCACCTGCGCGTCGGTGGCCTCCCCCGGGAGAAGGTGCTCGCGGCGGTGGTGAAGCTGCTCGACGAGACCAACATCCGCGTCGGCAACGACGAGTACGCCACCATGAACGAGTCGTACGGGCTGACGACGATGCAGGAGCAGCACGCCGTCGTCGAGGGTTCGGTCATCCACTTCGAGTTCACGGGCAAGAGCGGCGTCGAGGCCGAGATCGACCTCAAGGACCGACGCCTGGCGTCCATCGTCAAGGCGTGCCAGGAGCTGCCCGGTGAGGAGCTGTTCCAGTACGTCGGCGAGGATGGCGCCATCGTCGACGTGAACTCGGCGCACGTGAACACGTTCCTGCGCGAGCTCACGGGTGGGACGTTCACGGCGAAGGACTTCCGCACGTGGGGCGGCACCGTGATCGCGGCCGAGACGCTGGTCGAGCTGGGCCCGCCCGCGTCGGAGAAGGACGCCGAGAAGCAGGTGCTCGCCGCCATCGACGCCGCCGCCGAGAAGCTCGGTAACACGAGAGCCGTGTGCCGCAGCTGCTACGTCCACCCCGCCATCCCCGAGGCGCACGTCGACGGCACGCTGCACGACGCGTGGCGCACCTCCCGCGGCGGCGCCACGTGTCGCCGCGGCGAGCGGGCGGTGCTCAGGGTGCTCGAGCAGCACGCGGCTGCCGCCGAGCAGGAGCGCAAGGCCGCCGCATAGATAGGTTGCCGGCGATGCCCGTCCTCGCCGAGCTCACGATCTCAGACGACGCCGAGGCGTGGGCCGACGCCGGCTTCACCGTGCGCGACGGCCGCTGCAAGATCGGCGGCGTCTCGATCCGCTTCATCGACGGCAGCGACGGGATCACCGCGTGGGGCTTCGCCGCGCTGGACGATCCCGTGACCGCCATCGACGGCGTGCCGACCGCATCGATCGAGGCCCAGACGATGGAGCGCTGGACGCACCCGAACGGCAGCACCCAGCTCGACCACGTCGTGGTGTCGAGTCCCGACAGCTCGCGCACGACGGCTGCGCTCGAGGCCGTCGGGCTGCCGGCCAAGCGGACGCGCGACATCGGGAAGGGCATGCAGCAGGTGTTCTTCCGCGCCGGCGAGGTGATCATCGAGCTGGTCGGGCCGGTCGAGCCCAAGGGCGACGGACCGGCCGGCTTCTACGGGCTGGCCATCAACGTCGAGGACCTCGACGCGACGAAGGCGTCCCTGGGTGAGCGGCTCACCGACCCCAAGGACGCGGTGCAGCCGGGACGGCGCATCGCGACGCTCAAGACGCGCGACCTCGGCATCAGCACCGCCATCGCCTTCATGACGCCGTAGGTTCGGGGTGTGCTCGACCACGTGTTCACCGACGCCATCGGTGCCATGAGCGACGCCATGGTGGGCGCCCTGCTCGAGCGCCAGGCGTTCGAGGAGCGCTTCCAGGTCGACGTGCTCCTGGGGGACGTGACGTGGGAGACGAGCTACGGCCTGCCCGGCGAGGGGCAGCCGCCCAGGGTGCGGGCCGACATCACCCTCGACTGGCCGACGTGGGCCCAGACCGCGTACCGCAGCTGGTACATCGGCGAACCGTTCGACGAGCCGCCGGAGATCATCGTGGAGATCAGCCTGCGCATCCAGCGCCTGGCCGAGCGCCCTGATCCCGAGGCGGTGCTCGCCGTGCTGCCCGCGGTCAGCCCCCAGATCGGCACCGAGACGCTCGAGCGATCGGGACCGACCATCGAGCAGGTGTACGGCCAGGACCTGGCCAACGGCGAGTTCGCGTTCGAGGTCTCCTACGAGGGCGTCGTGCCGCTCGAGGAGGCGGCGCTGGTCGACGGGTCCATCCTCGACGAGCGCTTCGGCGGCATGGGTGGCTGGGTCGCCTCCACGCTCGTGAAGCTGGGCGACCTCAAGCTCACCTACCTCCCGCCCGAGGACGACGACTAGAGCAGGATCGGTCCGCCGGCCGCCGCGTCACGGCACTCGAGGCACTCGGCGTTCGCGCAGCGCATGACGTCGGGATCGGCGCGGATCGCGGCCGCCGCCAGCCGGATCACGTCGCGGGCCGGGAACGCGCGCCAGCGCGACGAACCGACATCGGTCGTGCGCTCGACCGGCGCGAGGACCGGCGCCAGCGCGTCGAACCCCATGGAGCAGCCGCCACCGAGCGTTCGCACCGGCTGCCGGTCGGCACCGAGCGCCCAGTACACGAATGGCGTCCGGCCGGCCTCCACCTCGGACAAGTGCAGCAGCGTCATGCTCGTCAGCGAGACGCCCATGAGCACGACCCAGCCGTCGCGATCGACGAGCGCCCGCAGTGGTCCGAACTGGTCCCGTGCCTCATCCGCGGCGATGAGGTCGGCGGCCAGCGGGCCGACCGCGCTGAACGCGCCGGGCACCGACGCCGCACGGTGTCGGTCGGGGCGTGCAGCCACGTAGGCCGGCGTCGTCCCGAGCCAGGCGTCGACCTCGGTCCTCGATGCGTCGTAGACGTCCGATTGACCCGGCCACGGCTCCGCTGCTGCCAGTGCGTCCTTCTCCGCGTAGTCCCGCCCGTTGCGCTCGGGACGATCGTCGGGGGGCGCCGGGATGGCGAAGAGCTGGCCGGCCATCGTGGGGATCAAGACGGTGCAGCCCTCGGCCAGCAGTCCGTTCACGAGGGTTGCCGGTCCGCCGACGATCCCGCCGAAGGAGCGGAGCGAGACGTGGATGCCGACCGGCAGGCCGCCGAGGCCGAGGCGCTCGACGCCCGCGGCGATGTCGTCCGGCCCGACGGTCACATCGCAGATTCGACCAGGGTCCCCCTGACGGCCACAACCGGGTTGTGCACTAGAACTCCGCCATGGCTGCTGTCGTGCTCGTGGAGGTGACCGATCGCATCGGCACCGTGACGATGAACCGTCCCGAGGCGCGCAACGCGCTGAACGCCGAGCTGCGCTCCGCGCTGCCGAAGGCGATGCTCGCCCTCGACGCCGACGACGACGTCGACGTGGTGATCCTCACCGGCACCGACCCCGCCTTCTGTGCCGGGCTCGACCTGAAGGAGCTCGGCTCCCGCGGCACCCGCCAGCCCGGCGATCCCGACCCGGTCGTGGGTGGGCCGTTCCCCACGATGACCAAGCCGGTCATCGGTGCCATCAACGGCGTCGCCATCACCGGCGGCTTCGAGATCGCACTGAACTGCGACTTCCTCATCGCCTCCGAGAACGCCCGCTTCGCCGACACCCACTCCCGGGTGGGCGTCATGCCCGGCTGGGGCCTCACCGTGCTGCTGCCCCAAGCGGTCGGCGTGCGCAAGGCCCGGGAGATGAGCACGACCGGCAACTTCCTCGGCGCCCACGAGGCGCTGCTGTTCGGTCTGGTGAACCACGTCGTGCCCCACGAGGAGCTGCTGCCGTTCACCCGCGAGATCGCCACCGACATCATCGGCAACGACCAGCACGGCGTGCGCCGCATGCTCGAGACCTACCGCGCCGTCACCGGGACGACCATCGACGACGGCTGGCAGGTCGAGCGGCGCATGGCCACCGAGTGGCAGGCGGGCACGTTCGACCCGGCCGAGGTCGAGCGCCGGCGCGCCGCGATCATGGAGCGCGGCCGGCAGCAGACGAAGGGCGCCTCGTAGTAGGAAGCCGCCCATGGCGACCGACCTCGAGTTCGACCCCGACGCGCTCCGGCAGAAGTACAAGGAGGAGCGCGACAAGCGGATCCGGGAGGACGGCAACGAGCAGTACGTCGAGATCAAGGGCGACTTCGCCCACTACCTCGACGACCCGTACTGCGAGCCGGTCGAGCGCGAGCCCCTGAGCGACGAGGTCGACGTCGTCATCATCGGCGGCGGCTTCGGCGGCCTGCTGGCCGGCGCGCGGCTGCGCGAGGCCGGCGTGCAGGACATCCGCATCATCGAGAAGGGCGGCGACTTCGGCGGCACCTGGTACTGGAACCGGTACCCGGGCGCCATGTGTGACGTCGAGTCGTACATCTACCTGCCGCTGCTGGAGGAAGTGGGCTACATCCCCAAGGAGAAGTACACCCACGCACCGGAGATCCTCGAGCACAGCAAGAACATCGGCGAGCACTACGACCTGTACCGCAACGCGCTGTTCCAGACCGAGATCACCGAGCTGCGGTGGGACGAGGATGACGATCGCTGGATCGTGTCGACCAACCGGGGCGACGCCATCCGCGCGCGGTTCGTCAGCATGGCGAGCGGACCGCTGCACCGCCCCAAGCTCCCGGGCATCCCCGGCATCCGGAAGTTCAAGGGCCACACGTTCCACACCAGCCGCTGGGACTACGGCTACACCGGCGGCGACAGCGACGGGAACCTCACCGGGCTGCGCGGCAAGCGCGTCGCCATCATCGGCACCGGCGCCACCGCCGTGCAGTGCATCCCCCACCTGGGGGAGGCGGCCGACCACCTCTACGTGTTCCAGCGCACCCCGTCGTCGATCGACGTACGCAACAACCGCCCGACCGACCCCGAGTGGGCCGCCAGCCTCGAGCCGGGCTGGCAGAAGCGGCGCATGGAGAACTTCAACAACCTGGTGTCGGGCCTGTTCGAGCAGGAGGACCTCGTCAACGACGGCTGGACCGACATCATCGGGAAGCTGCTGGTCATGGTGCGCCAGGCC
>DASUCO010000123.1:0-4878 GCA_036275955.1 Acidimicrobiales bacterium | reverse complement strand
AGCAGCTCCAGCAGTGACGTGACCCGCCGGGCCTCGGCGGGGAACGTGCAGTGGGCGGTGACCGCCGACGGGCAGGCCACCACCCGCATGCCGGCGGCGACGGCAGCCTCGCACCCGGGGACCGAGTCCTCGAGCGCCAGGCACTCGGCCGGCTCGACCTCCAGGCGGCGGGCGGCCTCCAGGAAGATGTCCGGGTGGGGCTTGCCGCGTGGCACCTCCTCGGCGCTGACGACGGCGTCGAAGTGCTCGTGGATCTCGAGTCGGGCGAGGCGGCCTGGCAGGCGCTCGAGGTCCTGGCCGGTGGCGAGGCCGACTTTCAGCCCGCGGTCGCGGGCGGCGTCCAGCACCTCGCGCACGCCCGGGAGCAGCGGCAGCTCCTCGTGTCCGGCGCGGATGCGCGGCGTCATGCGCTCGATCACCTCGGCCGCCGACAGCTCGCACCGCGCGGTGATGAGCTCGTCCCACAGGTGGTCGGCCTCGGTCGTCCCGAACAGGTGGGCGATCTCCTCGATCGTGACCGCGCCGCCGGCCTCGGCCATGACCTCGACGAAGATCTCGGCGGCGAGGCGCTCGCTGTCGACGATGAGGCCGTCGTAGTCGAACACCAGCGCTCGTAGCGTTGCCCCGGACATGCGACCGATGATGCACGGCCCGTGGATGCGCGCGGGACGCGACGAGGACTTCAAGAACGCCAAGGTCGACCGCACCCTGGCGCGGCGGGTGTGGGGCTACGGCCGGCCGTACAAGTCGAAGCTCGCCATGTTCCTCGGCGCCGTCGTCCTCGGGTCACTGGTGGCGCTCGTCCCGCCGCTGGTCTTCCGACAGATCGTCGACCACGCCATCCCTGACCAGGACCGCGGCCAGGCCATCACGCTGGCGGTGCTGGCCATCTTCGTGGCCGTCGTCTCCACCGGACTCGGCGTGGTCGAGCGATGGTTCTCGGCCCGGATCGGCGAGGGGGTCATCTTCGACCTCCGGACCTCGCTCTACGACCACGTGCACCGGATGCCGATCGCGTTCTTCACGCGCACGCAGACCGGTGCACTCGTGTCGCGCATGAACAACGACGTCATCGGCGCCCAGCGGGCGCTCACCGGCACGCTGGGCTCCGTCGTCGGCAACCTGCTGACGCTCGGCACGACGCTCACCGCCATGTTCGTGCTCGAGTGGCGGCTCACCCTGCTCACGCTGCTCATCGCCCCGCTGCTGCTCGTGCCCGCCGAGCGGGTCGGCCGCAAGATGCAGGACATCGCCCGCGAGGGCATGGAGGTCAACGCCTCCATGAACGCGACGATGAACGAGCGGTTCAACGTGTCCGGCGCCATGCTCGTCAAGCTGTTCGGCCGTCATGACGCCGAGGTGGCGTCGTTCGCCCGCAAGGCCGCTCGCGTCCGCGACATCGGCGTTCGGTCGTCGCTGTTCAGCCAGACCTTCTTCGCGGCGATGGGGCTGGTCGGCGCGCTCGGGCTCGCCGTCGTCTACCTGGTGGGGTCGCTGCAGGTGATCTCCGGCGCGATCACGCTCGGCACCATGGTCGCTCTGGCCGCGTACGTCACGCGCATCTACCAACCGCTGACGAGCCTCAGCAGCGCCCGCATCGACATCCTCCTCGCCTTCGTGTCCTTCGAGCGGGTGTTCGAGCTGCTCGACACGCCGCGGCTCATCGACGACAAGCCGGACGCCATCGAGCTGACGTCACCGAAGGGCCGCGTCGAGCTCGACGACGTGTGGTTCCGCTACCCGGCAGCCAACGAGGTGTCGATCCCGTCGCTCGAGGGTGACGGCGACTCGTCGCTGGCGCTCGACGACCGCCCCGGCGCGTTCGTGCTGCAGGGGATCACCGCCACCATCGAACCCGGCCAGCTCGTCGCCCTCGTCGGACCCTCCGGTGGCGGCAAGACGACGCTGTCGTCCCTGGTGCCACGGCTGTACGACGTGACGAGCGGCGCCGTTCGCATCGACGGGCACGACGTTCGTGACCTGACCCAGGAGTCGCTGCGCGCCGCCATGGGTGTGGTCAGCCAGGATCCGCACCTGTTCCACGACTCCATCCGCAACAACCTGCGGTACGCCAAGCGCGACGCCACCGACGACGAGCTCGTCGCCGCGTGCCGCGCCGCGCAGATCCACGACATGATCGCCTCGCTGCCCGACGGCTACGACACGCTCGTCGGCGAGCGCGGCTACCGGCTGTCGGGAGGCGAGAAGCAGCGGCTGGCCATCGCCCGCATGCTGCTGAAGGACCCGGCCATCGTCATCCTCGACGAGGCCACCTCGCACCTCGACGCCGAGAACGAGGCACTCATCCAGGACGCGCTCGCCGTCGGCCTCGACGGCCGGACGTCGATCGTCATCGCTCACCGGCTGTCCACCGTGCGCTCGGCCGACGTCATCCTCGTGCTCGACGAGGGTCGCATCGTCGAGCGGGGCACCCACGACGAGCTGCGCGCCGCCGGCGGCCTCTACGCCGAGCTCTACACCACCCTCGTCCGGGGCGACCTCACCGCCACCTGACTAGAGGCGGTCGCGGAGGAACTGGATGTCGTCCTTCACGCCGTCGATGGGGGTCTCGCAGACGACGGGGGCGTTGGCGGTGCGGACGACGTCGACGAGGATCGTCGGGTCGATGTTGCCGGCGCCCAGGTGCTCGTGGCGGTCGCGGCCGGAGCCGTGGCCGTCCTTCGAGTCGTTGCAGTGCACGAGGTCGATGCGGCCGGTGATGGCGATGATGCGTTCGACCGCTGATGCCATCTCCTCACCGGCGGCGAACGCGTGGCACGTGTCGAGGCAGAAGCCGATGCCCATGTCGCCGATGGCGTCCCACAGCCGGGCGATGGTCTCGAAGTGCCGCGCCATGGCGTGGTCACCGCCGGCGGTGTTCTCCAGGTAGAGCGGCACGTCGGTCTCGAGCGACTGCAGCCCCTTCACCCACCGCTCGACGCCGGCCTCGATCGTGTCGCTGGCGTCGACGTGTCCGCCGTGCACGACGACGGCGGTGGCGTTGATCTCGGCGGCGGCGTCCATCGTCTGCTGCAGCACCTTGCGCGACGGGATGCGGATCTTGTTGTTGGCCGACGCCAGGTTGACGATGTACGGCGCGTGGACGATCACCGGGATGGTCGACGCCCGCAGCGCCTCGGCATCGTCTCGCGGCGCCGGCTTCTTCCAACCCTGGGGGTCGGACAGGAAGATCTGGATCACCTCGGAGTCGGTGGCCGCCGCCATGGCCAGCGGGTCCTCCATCTTCAGGTGGGCGCCGATCTGCCAGTCCTTCGCCTTCGCCTTGGCCATCACCAGCGAGGTTAGGACGGCGCCGTGACCGCGGCGTCGGCCGCCCGCCCCAGGGCCAGGACCCGGTCCAGCAGCGCCCGGCTGCCGTCGTCGAGCAGTGCGAGGTCGTCGGAGACGAGCGCCATCCCGCCCGACTCCCCGACGGCCAGCGCCCACCGCTCGACCTGCTCTGGCGTGAGCTCGGTCTCGGACGTGCGCAGCATCAGGCAGTCGGGGTCGTTCAGCCACAGCCGCCGGTGCATGAACTGCCGGCTGATCGTGTTGCGCAGCGCGTTGGCGGTCGACGGCGCGACACCGTCGTAGAGCGCGCCCTCCCAGACCTGCGGGGGTGGATCCCAGCGCGGCGCCACGTCGGCCCCGATGCGCATCCCGTCGACCACGCCGACGGCCTGCGCCAGCGGCAGACCGCACCCGAGGATGAACGCGTCGTCCCCCGCGCCCCGCCGCACCGCCTCCATGCCGGCGCGCACCCGCTGCGCCGGCGTGCGCGTCGGGTCGGCGTAGATGCCGGGCAGCGACGGCGCGTAGGTGAAGTCCAGCTTCAGGTAGTCGAAGCCGGCCTCGACCAGCGAGCGACCGACGTGCTCGAGGTGGGCCAGCACGTCGGGGTTCGTGGTGTCGAGCGTGCCGACCGAACCGCCCCAGTGGTCGTTGTAGCTGCCGCGCAGCGGGTCACCGGTCGCGGCGTGCCGGGCCAGCCAGTCCGGGTGCTGCTGCGCCACCTCGGACGCGGGCGCGGCCAGGAACGGGGCGATCCAGATGCCGGGGGTGCGGCCGGCGGCGCGGATGGACGACGCGATGCCGTCCACCGACGTCGGGAACTTCTCGTTCGTGTCGAGCCAGTCGCCGACCTGGGCCTGGAAGCCGTCGTCGAGCTGGAACACGTCGAAGGGCCAGTCCGCCGCCAGCGCCAGCTGCTGGCGCAGCGCGTCCTCGCTGATCTCGGAGAACCAGTGGTACCAGGAGCACCACCCCACCTGGTACGGCGCATCGACGCGCGCCGCGTTGGCGGCGCCGTAGGCCACGGCCCAGTCGTCCAGCGACGCGAAGCGGCGCACCGGGTGCAGCACGCGCGTCTCGCCGGCCGCGAGGTGCGCACCGCCGAGGAACGCCTCGACCGTCACCTCGATCCGACCGTCTCGCAGCCGGATGCGGAACGTGCCGTCGTGGTCCGTGCCGCCGAGGAAGCCGTAGCACGTGCCGTTCACGACGGTGACGAGCTCGCTGCGCAGCTGGTGCGGATCGGTGACCGGCTCGGGATCGGCGTGGTGCATGCCGCGCACCAGCGACAGCGTCGGTTGCGACGACGGGTCGACGTCGACGCCGAGGCGCGCCTCGCCCGACGGCGACCACGACTGGTACCCGTGGCGGTAGATGCGCGGGTCGTCGCCGGCGGGGCCGGCGTCGAAGGTGAACGTGGCCCGGTCGACGGGACCGGCGCGATCCGCGGTGATCGCCCAGTCCCAGCCGTCGGACGTCTCCAGGACGTCGATCAATGGGGGTGCGGGTGGTCGTGGCGGGTGTCGAGCCAGCGCTTGAACCCGGCGGCGTTGGAGTGGATGCCGTTGAGGGTCTCGAGCTTCTCGC
>DASUCO010000122.1:0-7018 GCA_036275955.1 Acidimicrobiales bacterium | reverse complement strand
TCTCGGGTGACAGCGCGGACACGACGACGTCGGGCCGGCCGTGCGGGCAGCACCCGTCCATCACGAGCGGGCACTCCTCGTCGGTGCCGTGGGGCCCGGTGCAGATCACGATGTCGAAGGCGCTGGAGCCGGGCGGCGAGGGGTCGAGGACGTCGGTGTCGAGCGTGTCGTCCTCGATCAGGACGAGCGGCCGCCGCCCCGGTCCCCGACGCACGTAGGCGTTGCACGATCGCTGTTCCATGTCGCCAACGCTGCGCCTCGCAGCGGGCGTCGGACCAGGGTCGAACGTCCCCGACCGATCAGTGTCCTGGCGTGAAGGTGAGGGGCAGCTTCGACGGGCCCCAGATGCCGACGGTGGCCGGCTTGGACTCGACCGGCGCGTACGTGCCCAGGTCGGGAAGCCGGCGGGCGAGCAGCGGCAGCGCCTCCTGCAGCTCGGCCCGGGCCAGGTTGGCGCCCAGGCAGAAGTGGATGCCGGAGCCGAACGTCATCTGCGGTTGGCCCGACGGCTCGCGCGTGATGTCGAACCGGCCGGGATCGGTCCACACGGTGGGGTCGAAGTTGGCCCCCACGAGGCTCGTCGCCACCAGCGTGCCCTTGGGGAACACGACGTCGCGGTACTCGATGTCCTCCGACGCGATGCGAGCAGTGCCGCGCACGGCGCCGAGGTAGCGCATCGACTCCTCGACCGCGTTCGACGCCAGCTCGGGTCGCTCGGCCAGCAGCTTCCACTGCTCGGGGTGCTGGGTGAACAGGGCGACCGCACACGCCAGCTGGTTGCGGGTGGTGTCGGTGCCGGCCATGAGGACGGCCTCGGTCATCATCACCAGCTCGTCGGTCGACATGCGGTCGCCGGCCTCCTCGGCGGCGATCATGTCGCTCAGCAGGTCCTCGGCCGGCTTGCTCCGACGCTCGGCGATCATCGCCTTGACGTAGGTGTCGAGCTCCTCGCCGGCCTTCTGGATCTTGTCCATGTCGTTGGCGAAGTCGCCGTTGAAGATGCGGAAGATGTCCGTCGCCCACTGCGAGAACAGCTTCCAGTCCTCCTTCGGCGCGCCGAGGAGCTCGCAGATGATCGGGATCGGATACGGGTCGCACACGTCCTCGACCAGCTCGATGCGACCGGCGTCGACGAACGGATCGATGAGCCCGTTGATCACCTCGCGCATGAACGGGCGCAGCCGGTCGGCCGCCTTCGGGGTGAACGCCGGCGCCGCCAACCGCCGCAGCCGGCTGTGCTCGGGACCTTCCATGGCGAGGATCGACGGCTGCTCGCGGCGCATCGGCATCTCGCCGCCCATCATCTGCATCATCGAGACCGCCGAGTGGAAGCGGCGATCGCGCAGGATGGCCTGGACGTCGGTGTAGTCGAGCACCGTGTAGCCCAGCGGCATGCGGGCGATCCACGACTTCCCCCGCAGCTCCTCGAACCGCTCGATGGCCTCGCCACGCTCCATGCCGAACATCTCGATCTCGGGGAGGTCCAGGTCGTGCACCGTCGTCGCCATGTCGGCCACGCTAGGCCAGGGCGCTTCAGCCGAGCACGGTCAGCCGGTCACGGATCGTCTCGAGGTGGCGTCGCGTCGACTCGTGCGCAGCTCGCACCACGGCGGCCCGCCGCGTCGGGTCCATGGCGTTGACCCCCATGGCCCGCTCGACCTCGGGCGTGGGACGGAGGGCGACGACCTCGGTGCCGCGACGGCGCAGCGCCTGCGCTTCGACCGCCACCTGCGCGCGGCCGGCGCCGTAGCGCGACATCGGTGAGCTCACGAGCACGAGATCCGGTTCGGCCTGGATCGCCTCGCCGACGTTGGTCAGCGAGTGCGCACCGCCGTCGGCGTAGCGCTCGCCGTCGATCTCCACCGGCGTGAAGTAGCCGGGGATGGCGCACGAGGCGGCGACGGCCTTGCCGATCGGCACCGCCGGCGCGTCGTCGCGGCCGAAGACCACCAGCGCGCCATCGCGCAGGCGCACTGCACACACCCACGTCGGCGCCGCCGGCCACCCCCGAGGGTGCAGCGCCTTGATGCCGTCGACGATCGTGTCGGTCGGTACCGCACCGGCTGGCGCGAGACCGGCGATGAGCGCGGTGGGCCGCGTCCGCCACGGCCGGCGCAGCGCACCGAGCAGGATCTCCGGCGCCGCCGGCCGTCCCAGGCGGATGCGCGCGCCCGTCGGCACCGGCGCCGGGCCGGTGGGCACGCCGGCCGACTCGAGCAGCGCGCGTCCTTCGTCGCTCAGCGTCTCGCCCCGCGCCCGCGCTGCCATGTCCGGCGCCGACAGCCCGGCGCGCAGCGCGGCCGCGGTGGCGGAACCGGCGGACGTGCCGATGACGAGGTCGGCCGTGCGCGGGTCCCAGCCGGTGACCTCGACCAGCGCCGCCAGCACGCCGGCGTGGAACGCGCCTCCGGTCACGCCGCCGGCGCCGAGGACGAGGGCGACGGTCAGGTCGCCCTCGGCAGGCCTGCCGCAGGAGATGGACTCGGGGTCAGCTCGGCGACCTCCTCGGCCACCAGGCGGTACGACTCGAGCCGGTCGGCGTGCCCGTGCACCATCGTCGTGAGCATGAGCTCGTTGGCGCCGGTGCGCTCGACGAGATCGGTGAGCCCCTTGCGGACCGTGGCGACGTCGCCGGTCACGCTCGATCGCCCGATGCCGCGCGAGAGCTCGCGCTCGGCCGGCGTCGGCTGGTACTCGGCGGCCTCCTCAGGCGTCGGGTAGCGACCGGGCCGGCCGGTGCGCAGCCGGATCATGGCCAGGCGACCAGGACCGGCCAGCCACTGCGCCCGCTCATTGGTCTCGGCGCAGATCACGTTGACGCCGAGCATCACGTACGGCTCGTCCAGCACGGCCGATGGCTCGAACGCGTCGCGGTACACGGCCAGGGCGGCGTCGGTGTTGCCACCGGCGAAGTGGTGGGCGAAGGAGAAGGGCAGACCGAGCCGGCCGGCGAGGTGGGCGGAGTAGTCGCTGGAGCCCAGCAGCCAGATGGCCGGCTGGTAGCCGACGCCGGGCGTGGCCGTGATGCGCGAGAACGGGTGGTCGGCCGGGATGTCGCCGTTGAAGTAGCCGAGCAGCTCGGCCAGCGTCGAGTCGAAGTCGTCCACCGCGATGCGCTCCCGCGAGCGCCGCAGCGCCAGCGCCGTCACCTGGTCGGTGCCGGGCGCCCGTCCGAGCCCGAGGTCGACGCGACCCGGGTGCAGGGCCTCGAGCATGCCGAACTGCTCGGCGATCACCAGCGGCGAGTGGTTCGGCAGCATCACCCCGCCGGAGCCGACGCGGATGGTGCTCGTCACGGACGCGATGTGGGCCAGCAGCACCGCCGGCGACGAGCTGGCGATGCCGGGCATGTTGTGGTGCTCGGCCACCCAGTGGCGGGCGTAGCCGAGTCGCTCGACGTGCTGGGCGAGGTCGAGCGAGTTGCGCAGCGCCTGACGCGGCGACGACCCCTCGCCCACGGGCGAGAGGTCGAGGACGGACAACGTCACGTCGAGCACGAGTCCTCCAACGCCACTGCGCTGCGTGGTGTTCCAGCTGACGGCTGTCCGCTTTCGCGGACTTGGTGCCCACGGACGTCATGGTCAACTCGGATCATTGCGGCTTCCTGACGATCACCGTGCGTCACCATCACCGATGCTGGACGTCATGGAGTCCATGCGATTGCGGGTCTCCGGGCTCCTCCATGAGCTGCCGCGAGGCAAGACACTGCCCGATGAGCTCTGGGTCCGGCGCCAGAACGGGATCCTCCTGCTCCTGGCTGCCCACGTGCCCGGGCTCTTCCTGTACGCCCTCTACCGCGGGGTCGGCGTCGTCCACGCCGCGCTGGAGGCTGCCCTCGTCGCCGTCTTCGCCTGGGGCGCCACCGTGCTGCGGCGCGAGCGCCGTTGGAGCACCGTGGCGGCCGCGCTCGGTCTGCTCACGTCATCCGCCGTGCTCGTCCACCTCTCCGACGGGCTCATCGAGATGCACTTCCACTTCTTCGTGGTCATCGGCATCGTCACGCTGTACCAGGACTGGGAGCCGTTCCTCATCGCCATCGTCTACGTCGTCGTGGAGCACGGCGTCGGCGGCGCCGTGCTGCCTGGCGCGGTCTACAACCATGCCGGCGGCGTCGAGAACCCGTGGGCGTACGCCGCGCTGCACGGAGCCTTCATCCTGGCGATGAGCGGCGCGGGCGTCGCCTCGTGGCGGTTGAACGAGCGCCTCATCTCGCAGGTGTCGACGCGACAGGACGCGCTCACCGAGGCCCAGCACATCGCCCGTCTCGGCAGCTGGGAGTGGGACATCCGCACCGACGAGGTGACGTGGTCCGACCAGCTGCACGTGATCACCGGCGTGCCCCGTCACGTGCCGGCGTCGCTGTCGCTGTTCCTCGAGGGCGTGCATCCCGACGACCTGCCGGTGGTCGAGTCCGAGGTTCGGGAGATGCTGGGCGATGGGAGCGACCGCGAGTTCCAGCTCCGGTGGCGCATGCCCGATGGCGAGGTGCGCTGGATGCATGCCCGGTCGCACACGCGCGAGCGCGACGCCACGGGCGCCGTCGTGCGGGTCTCGGGCACCATGCAGGACAGCACCGAGCGGATGGTGACCGACGCATCGCTGCGCCAGACGCTGTCGCTGCTGAACGCGACGCTGGACTCGACTGCCGATGGGATCCTGGTGGTCGACCTCGACGGCGTGGTCACGACGATGAGCCGTCGCTTCGTCGACATGTGGCGCCTGGAGCCCGCCAATGCGGTGCCCGGCGTGCCGGTGCGCGACCTCACCGCGTCGGTCCTCGACCAGCTGCGGGATCCGGACGAGTTCCTGGACCGTGCTCGCGCGCTGAACCGGTCGCTCGAGGCCGAGAGCCACGACGTGATCGAGTTCGTCGATGGTCGCGTGTTCGAGCGCTACTCGACGCCGCAGCGGGTGGGGGGCGAGGTCGTCGGCCGCGTGTGGACGTGTCGAGACGTCACCGAGCACAAGCAGCTGCAGGACGATCTGGCCCACCAGGCCTTCCACGATCCGCTCACGGGCCTGGCCAACCAGGCGCTGTTCCGGGCGCTGGTCGAGCATGCGATCGCTCGCTTCGGTCGAACCCAGGTGCCGGTGGCGGTGCTCTTCATCGACCTCGACGACTTCAAGACGGTGAACGACAGCCTCGGCCACACCGTGGGTGACGAGCTGCTCGTCGCCGTGTCCGAGCGACTCGGGCACTGCGTCCGTCCCGCCGACACCACGGCCAGGCTCGGTGGCGACGAGTTCGCCGTGCTCATCGAGGAGGCGAGCAGCGCCGAGGAGGCGTCCGCCATCGCCGAGCGGATCCTCGAGGCCCTCCGCCGTCCGCTGCAGGTGTCGGGCAAGGAGCTGTACGCGTCGGCGAGCATCGGCATCGCCTTCGGTCATGCCGGGCTCCACGGCGACCAGCTGCTGCGCAACGCCGATCTGGCCATGTACACCGCGAAGCGAAAGGGGCGGCGGCGGTTCGAGGTCTACGAGCCCGACATGCACGCGGCCGCGATCGCCCGCCTCGAGCTCGAGGCCGATCTGCGCGGCGCCGTCGCTCGCGGCGAGCTGGTCGTGCACTACCAGCCGATCGTCGACCTCACCTCGGGGACGACGAGGGGCGTCGAGGCGCTCGTGCGCTGGCTGCACCCGACGCGGGGTCTGATCCTCCCGGACGTGTTCATCGCGGTGGCCGAGGAGACCGATCTCATCAACGAGATCGGGGGGTTCGTCCTCGAGGTGGCGTGCGCGCAGGTTCGCGAGTGGCAGCACTCGCCGGGGCGCGAGGAGCTCATCGTGACGGTGAACCTGTCGCCCCGTCAGCTGCTCGACGAGACGATCACCGAGCGCGTGGCCTCCGTGCTCGCACGATCCGGTCTCTCTCCGTCGGCGCTCGTGCTCGAGATCACCGAGGGCGCCATGGTCCACGACGCGGATCTGGCCGTCTCTCGCCTCGACGCGCTGAAGGCCCTCGGCGTGCACCTCGCCATCGACGACTTCGGCACGGGCTACTCATCCCTCAGCTACCTGCACCGGCTGCCCATCGACATCGTGAAGATCGACCGGTCCTTCGTCGAGCAGCTCGATCGCGACGACGCCTCGCTGGCATCGGCGATCGTGAGCATGGCGCAGGCGCTGCAGCTCACGACCATCGCCGAGGGCGTCGAGACGCCCCACCAGCTGAGCGTGCTCCGCGACCTCGGTTGTGAGCTCGCACAGGGCTTCCACCTGGCGATGCCGGCCGATGCCGACACGGTCTCGGCGCTGCTCGGCATCCCAGTCCGGACGCGCCTCGTGGCGACTCTCCCCGATTGAGGGAGAGCCGCCACGAGGGCTGGGTCGCTCGGCGCTACGCCGTCGCGATGGCCGAAAGCACGTTGAGCTTGCCGGCCCGGCGAGCGGGGCCGAGGGCGGCCACGACACCGGCGACGGCGGCCAGGCCGACGATCGCCGTGAGCTGCCGGGTCGGGATCACCAGCATGACGTTCTCGGCGTCCTGCCCGTTCACGATGCCCCACGCCCCACCCACGGCCAGGAAGAAGCCGAGGGCGGTGCCGAGCAGCGAGATCAGGACCGACTCCCACCGGATCGCGGCCCGCACCTGGCGGCGGGTCATGCCCACCGCACGGAGCAGGCCCAGCTCGCGGGTCCGCTCGTGCACCGACAGCGCGAGGGTGTTGGCGATGCCGATCAGGGCGATGATGACCGCCAGGCCCAGGAGCCCGTAGATCAGGTTGAGGATGGTGCCGATCTCCTCGGTGACGCTCTCCTTGAACGCCGCGTGGTCCTGCAGCTCGGCGTTGGGCCAGTCCTCCAGCGCCGCGGCAAGTGCCGCGCTCGAGGTCTCGGCATCGACGCCGTCGGCCGTCTTCACGTAGATCTGACGGTCGTACTGGTCGGTGACGTTGGCCTCGAAGGTGTCGAGCCCGACGAAGAACGGGCTCTGGCCGTTGCCGAAGGTCCGGTCGTAGATCGCCTGCACGGTGAGCTCGGCCGGGCCGGTCGCCGCGAAGGTCAGCGACACGGTGTC
>DASUCO010000121.1:0-15155 GCA_036275955.1 Acidimicrobiales bacterium | reverse complement strand
CGCCTGGCCGCCATCGCCCGCAAGCGGGGCTGGCTGGTCGAGCACTGGGCCAAGGCACCGGGCGGTCCTCGCCCGCTGCTGCCCATCGGGCCGCAGACGCGGCGCACGTCGTTCAAGCGACGGGTGCCGGCCCGATGAAGGCGCTGGTGTTCGAGCGATCGCTGGCCCGGTTCGCGGCGGCGAAGGTGGCCGGCGCGCTGGCGCCCGGTCGCGGCGCCGGACCCGGGCCGCTCAGGCTCAAGGACGTCGACGTACCCGCGCGCGATGGGTGGCACCGCGTGCGGCCCCGCCTGGCCGGCATCTGCGGCTCCGACCTGTCGACCATCGACGGGGCATCGTCGCGCTACTTCGAGCCGATCGTGTCGTTCCCGTTCGTGCCCGGGCACGAGATCGTCGGCGACCTCGACGACGGCACCCGCGTGGTCGTCGAGCCGGTGCTGCACTGCGCCATTCGCGGCATCGCACCGGTGTGCGACCACTGCGCCGCCGGCCAGACCAATCGGTGCGAGCGGGTGGCGTTCGGTCACCTGGAGCCGGGCCTGCAGACCGGCTTCTGCGAGGACACCGGCGGTGGTTGGTCCACGGCCATGCTCGCCCACGACCTGCAGCTGCACCGCGTGCCCGACGACTTCACCGACGAGATGGCGGTGATGGTCGAGCCGACGGCGTGCGGCGTGCACGCGGCGGCGTCGGTGACCGAGGAGCACGTCGTCGTGCTCGGCGCCGGGACCATCGGCCTGTGCGTCGTCGCCGCGCTCCAGAGCCCGAGCGGCTCCGGGAGCGGGAAGCATGACAAGACGGTGGTCGTCGCAGCCGCCAAGCACCCGATCCAGCGCGGTCTGGCCACCGAGCTGGGCGCCACGGTGCACACGCCGGACGAGCTCGAGGGCGTCATCCGCCGCCGCACCCACTCGATGCTCATCGGCGACCAGCTCACGGGCGGCGCCGACTGCGTCGTCGACTGCATCGGCAGCAGCCAGTCGCTGCAGCAGGCGCTGCGCATCGTGGCGCCGGGCGGGACCATCTACGTCGTCGGCATGCCGGCCACGGTCAACCTCGACCTCACCGGCCTGTGGCACCGCGAGGTGCGCATCCAGGGCACGTACGCGTACACCCACGAGGAGTTCGAGCGGGCGTTCGACGTCGTGCGAGCCAAGGACCTCGGCCGCCTCGTCAGCGCCACCTATCCGCTTGACCGGTGGAAGGACGCCATCCGCCACGCGGCCGAGGCCGGTCGCCGCGGCGCGGTGAAGATCGCCTTCGACCTCCGCAACGAGAAGGAAAGAGAGCGCCTGTAATGGCTCATCGACCGGGTTTCGTCCTCGAGGTCGATCGCTCGACGCCGCCGACCCTGTTCCACCACGGCGAGGGGTTCAAGCTCGAGAAGCTGCCCGTGGGCAGCCGCATCATCTATCCGTCGGAGTCGCTGCCGACCCTGAAGGACCCGGACGGCGCCATCCGTCACGCGCTGCTGAACCCGGTCGACAAGGACCCGCTGCCGTCGCTGCTGTTCCCGGGCATGAAGCTGACGATCGCGTTCGACGACATCTCGCTGCCGCTGCCGAAGATGCGCCGGCCGGACATCCGCCAGCGCGTCATCGAAGCGGTGCTCGACATGGCAGCCGAGGCCGGCGTCGACGACGTGCACCTCATCGCCGCCCTCGCCCTGCACCGGCGCATGACCGAGGCCGAGCTGCGTCACGCCGTGGGCGACCGGGTGTACGACGCGTTCGCGCCGCGGGGTCTCCTCTACAACCACGACGCCGAGGACCCCGAGGGCATGGCGTTCCTGGGCGAGACGGAGAAGGGCGAAGAGGTCGAGATCAACAAGCGGGCGGCCGAGAGCGACCTGCTCGTCTACGTGAACATCAACCTCGTGTCCATGGACGGCGGCTGGAAGTCCACCGCCACCGGCCTGGCGTCGTACCGGTCGCTGCGCCACCACCACAACGTCCACACCATGCAGCACAGCAAGTCGTTCATGGACCAGCACCGCAGCGAGCTGCACTCGTCCAACTGGCGCATGGGCGAGGTGCTCAAGAAGAGCGGCGTCAAGGTGTTCCAGATCGAGACGACGCTGAACAACGACACGTTCCCGTCGCCGTTCGACTTCCTCCAGAAGCGCGAGTGGGACTGGACGGCCAAGGACCGGGCCACGTTCCTCGCCGTGTCGAAGACGCTCGACCGCACACCGGCGCGCATCAAGCGCTCGATCTTCCAGTCGATCGAGGCGCCCCACGACATGACCGGCGTGAACGCCGGCGACGTCGAGGCCGTGCACAAGCTGACGACGGCCAAGGTGTTCGAGCAGCAGCTGGTGCAGGTCGAGGGCCAGACCGACGTGCTCACGATGGGCCTGCCCTACATCTGCCCCTACAACGTGCACTCGATCATGAACCCGATCCTCGTTGCGTGCCTCGGCCTCGGGTACTTCTTCAACCTCTACCGAGGGAAGTCGCCGGTGCGCGAGGGCGGCGTGCTCATCATGAGCCACCCCACGCCGTGGGAGTTCCACCCGGTGCACCACCCCAGCTACATCGACTTCTTCGACCAGGTGCTGTCGCAGACGACGGATCCCGTCGAGATCGAGAAGACGTACGAGAAGCAGTTCGCCGAGGACGAGTGGTACCGCCACCTGTACCGGACCAGCTACGCGTACCACGGCGTCCACCCGTTCTACATGTGGTACTGGTGCGCGCACGCGCTGCAGCACCTGGGCGGCGTGATCATCGTCGGCGGCGACCCCAAGGCGGTGCGCCGGCTCGGCTTCAAGCCGGCGTCGACGCTGCGCGACGCGCTGGAGATGGCCGAGGACGTCGTCGGTCGCAACCCGTCCATCACCCACCTCCACAACCCGCCGCTGCTGGTCGCGGAGGTGAAGTGAAGGTCCGCGTCCCGAGGCCCGGGTTCCCGTACAGCGCGCCGACGACGCCGCGCGGCGTCGAGCCGCTGCCCGAGGAGCCGCGCTGGGGCCAGGACTACGACACCGACTGGGCCCGCCGCACGCCGGCGCGGTACGCACGGTTCTTCATCGTCGAGGGGCCGATGCGCGCCGCTGTGCGCGCGCTGGCGTCGCCCACGCGTCGGGGCCAGGATCGGCTCGACGCCGTGCGCGGTCCCGTCATCTTCGCCGCCAACCACCACAGCCACCTCGACACGCCGCTGCTGCTGACGTCCCTCCCCGACCGCTGGCGCCACAAGGTCGTGATCGCGGCTGCGGCCGACTACTTCTTCACCAACCGCTACACCTCGGCGGCCTCCGCGCTGGCCATGGGCGCGTTCCCGATCGAGCGCAAGACGGTCAGCCGGCGGTCGGCCGACCAGGCGGCGGCGCTCATCAACGAGGGCTGGAGCCTGCTGATCTTCCCCGAGGGCGGTCGCAGTCCCGACGGGTGGGGACAGGGTCACCGCGGCGGTGCCGCCTATCTCGCGTCCCGCACCGGCGTGCCCGTCGTGCCCATCCACCTGGAGGGCACCGGCCGCATCTTCGCCAAGGGCGACAAGAAGCCGCGGCCCGGGAACACGACGGTGACGTTCGGTGCCCCGCTGGTCAGTGGCGAGGGAGAGTCCTCGACGCGGTTCGCGGCGCGCATCGAGGCTGCCGTCGCCGCGCTGGCCGACGAGGCCCGCACCGACTGGTGGTCGGCCCGTCGCCGCGCCCACGCCGGTGCGACGCCGTCGCTCGTCGGGCCGGAGACGACGTCGTGGCGTCGGGCGTGGGCGCTGGGCGACCGCCGCTCGCGCTCGAAGCGCAAGCGCCCGGCGTGGCCTGATCTGGGCTGAGTCCC
The DNA here is from genome assembly GCA_036275955.1 of Acidimicrobiales bacterium. GTDB lineage: Bacteria > Actinomycetota > Acidimicrobiia > Acidimicrobiales > CADCSY01 > DATLFP01. The sequence continues at coordinate 11,367 of DASUCO010000121.1, read as the reverse complement.
GGGGCATAGCGTGACCGCATGGCCCCGCTGCAGAACCTCGATCCCGACCAGCTCCTCACCACCACGCGCTCGGTGCGCAAGCGCCTCGACCTCGAGCGTCCGGTCGAGCGCGAGGTGCTCGAGGAGTGTCTCGAGGTCGCCCTCCAGGCGCCGACCGGTTCGAACAACCAGGGCTGGCAGTGGGTGTTCGTCACCGACCCTGAGAAGAAGCAGTTCATCGCCGACCGCTACAACGACACGTTCCGGCTGTACGTGCAGAGCGCAGGCGCCACGTACCCGGAGGGCGACCCCCGCAACGAGCACCGCGAGGCGGTGCGCGAGTCCGCCGTCTACTTGGCCGACCACCTGCACGAGGTACCGGTCATGCTCATCCCGTGCCACATGGGCCGGGTCGACGGCGCCGACGCCACCACCCAGGCCGGCTACTGGGGCTCGATCCTCCCGGCGGTGTGGAGCTACATGCTGGCGCTGCGAGCGCGCGGGCTGGGGTCGGCGTGGACCACGTTGCACCTGCCCAAGGAGCGGGAGGTGGCGGAGCTGCTCGGCATCCCCTACGACCGGGTGACCCAGGCCGGCCTGTTCCCGATCGCGTACACGAAGGGCACCGACTTCAAGGTCGCCTCCCGGCTGCCGGGTTCGGCGGTGAGCCACTGGGACACCTGGTAGCGGGAACCGGCCCGTCGTCCGCAGCGTCAGACGCGATGTGACCGATTCGAAGTCTCCGCTCACCAAGCTTGTCGGCTTCCTCGCCGTCCTCTTCCTCGTCGCCGGCGTCGCCATCGCCCTGGGTGGTGCGGATGACGACGACGCCGTCGGGCGGCGGCGCTTGGCCCTGGGCGACGTGCGGCTGATCGCCATCGACGACTGCGACGAGCTGCTCGACTGGTACCGCGCCGTCGCCGCCGCCACGCCCGCCGGTGCGCTGGGTGGCTACGGGAACGTCATGTACGCCGAGGAGGGCGACATGGCGGTCGCCCGCGACGCCGTCGCGTCGGGCGCCGCCACCGCAGCACCATCGGCCGAGATGGCGCAGGACGACACGGGTGGCATGGGCGGCGGCGACGGCTTCTCCACCACGAACGTGCAGGAGCGGGGCGTCGACGAGCCCGACACGGTGAAGACCGACGGTGACGTCCTCGTGCACGCCCGGTCGAACGGCATCGAGATCGTGGACGTGGGCGACGGCGAGCCTCGCCTGCTGGCCACCGTCCCCCTGGAGGCGGGCAGCACCGAGATCATCCTCACCGGCGCGCGGGTGCTGGCGCTGACCAGCGCGTGGCGGGAGGACCCCCAGGCCGCGACCGGCGCGCCGGTGTCCGAGGGTGACCGCATGATGATCATGCCGGTCATGGGCAAGCCGGTCACCGTGCTCACCGCCATCGACATCAGCGATCCTTCGAACCCCGAGGTCGTGGAGACGCGCGAGGTCCCCGGGAGCTACCGGTCGGCGCGGGCCACGGGCACCACGGCGCGCATCGTCGTGGTGAACTCGCCGCAGCTGCCGATGCCGGGTCCGGCTGTGTACGACACGCCCGACCAGGGCGTCATCGAGCAGCGACTCGAGGAGTGGAAGACCGAGGCCATCGCGGCGATGACGCTCGACGACTGGGCGCCCGCCACCGGCGGCGACTGCTCGTCGGTCACCCGCACCGCGCAGCCCGAGGGCCTGAGCACGACGACGATCATCACGCTCGACCTCGAGGGCACGCTCGACCAGCTCGACAGCGACTCCGTCGTCGCTGACGCCGGCACCATCTACGCCTCCCCCGACCGACTGCTGATCGCCACGTCGCGCTGGTCGCAGACGATGCAGCCCGAGGGCACCGTCAGCACCGAGCTGCACGCGTTCGACATCAGCGGCGAGCAGGCCGGCTACGTCGGCTCCGGCGCCGTCGACGGCTACCTGCTGAACCAGTTCGCGCTCTCGGCCACCGGCGGGTACGTGCGGGTCGCCACCACCCAGGAGGCGCCGTGGGACGAGGCGACGCAGACGTCGCCGTCGTCGAGCAGCCTCGCCGTGCTGCAGGAGCAGGGCGACGCGCTGGTCGAGGTCGGACGCGTCGACGGGCTCGGCCCGACCGAGCGCATCCAGGCCGTCCGCTACATCGGGGACGTCGCGTTCGTCGTGACGTTCCGCCAGACCGACCCGCTCTACGCCATCGACCTCAGCGATCCCACAGCGCCGCGCGTCGCCGGCGAGCTGAAGATCAACGGCTACTCGGCCTACCTGCACCCGATCGACGAGGACCGCCTGCTGGGCGTCGGTCAGGACGCCACCGACGAGGGCCGCACGCTCGGCACCCAGGTGTCGACGTTCGACGTGTCCGACCTGTCGGCCAGCTCGCGCATCGACGCCGTCCGCATCGACGGCGGCACCTCCGCCGCCGAGTGGGACCACCGCGCGTTCCTGTGGTGGGACGACGCCCGCACGGCGATCATCCCGGTCGAGATCTACCCGCAGCTCGACTGCCCGCCCAACGCCGAGTGCATCTTCACCGAGGAGCAGTCGCGGCCGTACATGGGCGCGGTGGCGTTCACCGTGAACGAGGACGGCTCGATCGTCGAGGCCGGCCGCGTCACCCACGAGGGCCGCGGGGCCCAGCGCGACGGCTGGTACCCGGTGGTGCGCTCGGTCGTGGTCGGCGACGCGCTCTACACGATCTCCGACGCCGGCGTCCTCAAGAGCGACCTGTCGTCGCTGGCCGACGAGGGCTTCGCCCAGTTCCCCGCCCCGCCCCAGGGCGAGGACGAGCCGATCGACATCGGTGACGGCATCGGCGACGGCACCGACGGCTCCGCCGGCAGCTCGACGCCGGGCGTCGTCGAGCCCCAACCCGCTCCCGACGAGCCCGTCAGCAGCGAGCCCGCTCCGGCTCCCGAAGGCTGATCACCTCGCTTCTCGGTACCGGAACCGACCACATCCGGTCGGTTCCGGTACCGAGAACGATCAGTGGGGCCGGCGCGAGGTTGGAAGCCGGTCGAACGCCACGCCGGCCATCGTGCCGATCACCGTCGTCGTGCTCGTCAGCCCGAGTGCATCGACGACGTCGTCGGGCAGCAGCACGAACCGCGGCCGATCACCGTCGCGCTGGATGGCGGCGCGGAACCTCAATCCTTGCCCGGGCGGTGCTGCTCCTCGCCGTACTTCTCCGGATCGCCCTTGTAGCTGGACGGGATCGTGCGGCGGAGCTCCTCGATGGTCGGCTCGCGGCGGACCTTGGCTTCGGGCGGGAGCAGGTCGACGATGGCGTCCATGATCTGGCGCGTGTCCTCGTCGAGGTCCTCACCCGAGATCGAGAACGGGTCGCCGACGCGCGTGCGCACCAGCGGCGGGCTGACGACGTTCAGCACGTTCGGCACCATCGAGCTGCGCGGCCACACGCGCTCGGTCCCCCACAGCCCGATGGGGATGATCGGCGCGCCGGTCATGCGGGCCAGGCGGGCCGCGCCCCAGCGCCCCTTCAGCTCGGGCTCGAAGAAGGCCTTGCCGCGCGGGATGGTGCCCTGGGGCATCATCGCCACGAGCTCGCCGGCGTCGAGCGCGCGCGCCGCGACCTTCAGCGGCTCGTCCGATCCGCTCCCCCGCTCGACGCGGATGCCGCCCATGGCCTTGGCCAGCTGCCCGACGACCGGCGCGTCGAACACCTCCTTCTTGCCGAGGAAGCGCAGCGGCCGACCGGACGGTGCCACGGTCAGCCCGACGGCAGCGGTGTCGAAGTACGAGCGGTGGTTGGCGACGACGATGCCCGGCCCCTCGGCCGGGATGCGCTCGACGCCCTGGATGTCGAACCGCGCGTATGGGAACGCGAGCGGCGACATGAACGGACGCAGCGCGCTCCACGGCTCGACGCCCATCACCTTCGGCACACCGGGCGGCGCGTCGAGGTGCAGCACCTTCCACCGACGCACGGCGGCGACGACGCGCAGCTGCGCGTCGGGGTTCACCGCGGTCGGGTGACCGACGGCCGACAGCAGCGGGACGTCGAACACCGAGTCGCTGTACGCGTAGCTCTCGCGCAGGTCGATGCCATTGGCATCCGCGTACGCGCGCACGGCGTCGAGCTTGCCGGTGCCCCACACGAACGAGCCGACGATGCTGCCGTCGTAGCGACCCTCGGCGTCGCGCCCGTACGTCGTGGCGATGACGTCGTCGAGGCCGAGCTCGTCGGCGAACGGCTTCACCATGTCGAACGGCGACGTCGTCGCGAGGATCACGGGCCGACCGGCGGCACGGTGCTCGTCCATCAGCTGGCGCGCATAGGGCGCCACCGCGCCGGTGAGCAGCTTCGCGGCCTGCGTGGCCGCCTCGACCACGGCGTCGGCCGACCAGCCCGTCGCCACGCGGGCCGCCTGGCGGGTGAGCGCCATCGAGGCGAGGTTCTCCCCGAACAGGTCGAAGATCTTGTAGACGGCGCCCTCCCCGGGGATGTGGCGGTCGGGGATCACGCCCGCCTCCCGCAGGGCGGCCGTGAACACGGGACCGCTGGCCCCCTTGAGGAGCGTGCGGTCGAGATCGAAGAACGCCGCTGCCTTCGCTGCCATGCGGCGGAGGCTATGCCCGAAAACCAAAGGAGACCCGCTCGAGGGGGGGTTCGAGCGGGCCTCTCCTTGGTTGCGGTTCCAGGAGGGGGGATCCCGGTCGCCGCTTGTTACTGATGAGTAAAGCGGATCCGCCGGCATCTTTCCAACAGTTCTTTCTGATATCAGGCATCATTGTGAGCGATGGACCTCAGGCAGCTGGCCGCCCTGGTGGCGATCGCCGACACCGGCACGTTCTCGGCCGCGGCCGACGCCCTCCACACGGTGCAGTCCAACGTGTCCACCCACATCGCCCGGCTCGAGCGGGAGCTGGGCGTGACGCTGGTCGACCGGGCTGCGGGCCGGCTGACCGAGGAGGGCGAGACGGTGGTGGCCCGGGCCCGGCGGGTCTCGGCCGAGCTGGAGGCGCTGCAGGCCGACGTCGCCTCGCTGCGCGACGAGGTCTCCGGTCCCGCCCGGATGGGCGTGATCGGCACCACCGCCCGGTGGCTGGTGCCGGCGATGCTCTCGGCCATGGAGGAGGCCCACCCGAAGGTCAGCGTGAGCGTCCTCGAGGGCAACAACAGCACCCTCGTGCCCGCGCTCGTCGCCGGCACCGTCGACCTCGCCGTGGTCAACGCGCCCGTCGACGACCCCGACCTCCTGCTCGAGCCGCTGTACGACGAGGACCTGGTCCTCGTCGTGCCACCCGACCACGAGCTGGCCGGCCGCAGCGAGGTGCGCATGGCCGACCTCGACGGCCACGAGCTGCTGCTCGGCCCGTCGGGCACCGCGTTCCGCTCCGACCTCGACCGCGCCGCGCGCGCCGCCGGCATCACCCTGCGGCCGAAGGTCGAGCTCGATGGCCTGCGCCTGATCGCATCCCTGGCCTTCGAGGGATTCGGCGCTGCCGTCCTGCCGTCGGCCGCCATCCCCCGCTGGCTGACGGGCAGCGACGCGTTCCGCCGCATCGCGATCAGCGACGCCGGCACCCGGCAGGTGTCCGTGGCACGTCGACGCCGCGGGCTCCCGTCGGCGCCGGCGCGTGCGCTGCACGAGGTCATGGTCGAGGTCATGCGCGCGCAGGCCTCGATCAAGGAGGGCATCCACCCGTCGCGGTAACGGGCTCCGCGGGCGTAGGGTCCGACGCCGGATGACGTCGATCGGGCTCCGCGCCGGTGTGCCGGGGACCATCCGCGCCGAAGCAACCGAGCTGCTCGGCCGCGAGGTGATCCTCGTGCACTCGGATCCGACCATCCGGCGCGGCGCGCTCGACCTCAAGAGCAGCGAGACGATCGCCGCCGCCGCGACGAAGGCACGACAGCTGCGCGTGCCGCTGGTGCTCGTGCTGTCGACCAGTGGGTCGGACGTGCACGACGGCGGCGCCGGCCTGCACGGCTGGGGCAAGGCGGCCAAGGCGATGGCCGACCTCAGCGGCATCGTGCCGGTCATGGTGGTGATGACGGGACCGATCCTCGCTGGCCCCGCGCTCATCCTCGGCCTGGCCGACATCGTGGTGATGACGAACGAGGCGACGGCGTACGTCGTCGGCCCCGACACCGTCGAGGCCATCACTGGTCAGCGGCTCACCGCCGCCGAGCTCGGCGGCGCCAACGTGCACGCCCGCCACACCGGTGTTGCCACCGCGGTGCTGCCGGACGAGGAGGCGGCGCTCGAGTGGCTGGCCGTGCTGCTCGACCACCTGCCGAGCAACGTCGACGAGTTCCCCGAGCGCGTGATGAGCGGCGACCCGCCCGACCGCCCGACGCCGGAGGCGGGCGCGCTGCTGCCGGAGCTGGCCGCCGGCAGCTACGACGTCCGCAAGGTGGCCGAGGCCTTCGTCGACGACGGCTACCTCCACGAGCTGTGGGCGCAGTGGTCGCCCAACATGGTCACCGCCGTCGCCCGCATCGACGGTCACGCCATCGGCATCCTGGCCAACCAGCCGCTCAACATGGCCGGCACCATCGACATCCCGGCCAGCCAGAAGGGCGCCCGGTTCGTCGACCTGTGCGACGCCATGAACCTGCCGATCCTGACGATGGTCGACACGCCCGGGTTCTTCCCGGGCAAGACGCTCGAGTGGCGCGGGATGATCCGCCACGGCGCCCAGCTCGTCGCCGCCTACGCCCGGGCCACGGTGCCGCGCCTGTGCATCGTGCTGCGCAAGGCGTACGGCGGGGCGTACATCGTCATGGACTCCAAGCGCCTCGGGAACGACGTGGCGTTCGCCTGGCCCAGCGCCGAGCTGGCGGTGATGGGCGCCAAGCAGGCCATCGAGATCCTGCACCGCACGGCCGACGAGGCGACGCGGCAGGCGGCCCAGACGGAGTACGAGGAGACCCTGCTCACGCCGTGGGTGGCTGCCGAGCGCGGCTACGTCGACGCCGTCATCGACCCGTCGGACACGCGCCGGGAGCTGGCCGCCGCGCTCGACATCCTGGTGTCGAAGCGTGAGCACCTGGCGCCGAGGAGCCACGACTCCGGGCCGTTGTAGGTTTGTCGGCGCGGGACAACAGCCCGCACACCACATGCGCACGGGGGAAAGCCCAGGACATGGCCGAGAGCATCACGATCACCGACAACCGCACGGGCGACTCCGTCGAGATCCCGATCGTCAACGGCGGGGTGAACGCCAACGACTGGCGCAAGCTCCTGCCCGGCGTGTGGTTCTACGACGAGGCGCTGATGACGACGGCGATGACCGAGAGCGCCATCACGTACCTCGACGGCGAGGAGGGCATCCTCCGCTACCGCGGCATCCCGATCGAGCAGCTGGCCGAGAAGTCCAGCTACCTGGAGGTCGCCTACCTCCTGCTCAACGGTGAGCTGCCGACCCAGAAGCAGCACGACGACTGGGTCCACGAGATCACGTACCACACGTACATCCACGAGAACGTGCGCAAGCGGTTCATGGACGGGTTCCACTACGACGCCCACCCCATGGGGATGCTGGTCTCCTCGGTCGCCGCGCTGTCGACCTTCTACCTCGAGGCCAAGCAGATCGACGACCCCGAGGTGCGCAAGAAGCAGATCGTGCGCCTGATCGCCAAGATGCCGACGCTGGCCGCCGTCGCCCACCGCTTCAGCGCCGGGATGCCGTTCGTGTATCCCGACAACACCAAGTCCTTCTCGGCCAACTTCCTGCAGATGATGTTCTCGCCGGTCGAGAGCGTCCCGTGGCAGGACCCGGCCATCGCTCGTGCGCTGGACGTGCTCTTCATCCTCCACGCCGACCACGAGCAGAACTGCGGCACCACCGCCATGCGCGTGGTGGGCAGCGCGCACGCCGATCCGTACATCTCGACGGCGGCCGCGGCCGCCGCGCTGTACGGGCCGCGTCACGGCGGCGCCAACGAGGACGTCATCCACATGCTGAACAACGTGGGCTCGCTCGACAACGTCGACGCGTTCATCACCGAGGTCAAGGAGGGCAAGCAGAAGCTGCCCGGCTTCGGCCACCGCGTCTACAAGAACTACGACCCGCGGGCGAAGATCATCAAGGCGCACGCCGACGAGGTGTTCAAGCTCACCGGCAAGAACCCGCTGCTCGACATCGCGTTGAAGATCGAGGAGATCGCGCTCGCCGACGAGTACTTCATCAGCCGCAAGCTGTATCCGAACGTCGACTTCTACTCGGGCCTCATCTACCAGGCGCTCGGGTTCCCGATGGAGATGTTCACCGTGCTGTTCGCCATCCCCCGCACCGCGGGTTGGCTGACGCACTGGGTCGAGCTGCTGGAGCAGGACCAGAAGATCGTCCGCCCGCGGCAGCTGTACACCGGCCCCGACGTGCGCGACTACGTCCCCATCTCGGAGCGCTGAGCGAGTCGCTCCTCGCCGAGTACGAGGCGGTGCTGGACCGCCTGGAGGCGGTGCTGCGCGCATGCCCCGACGATCGCTGGGCGACGCCGTGCTGGGAGGTCAAGCCGACCGACGCGTGGATGCCCAAGGGCCGCAGCGTCGAGGAGCTGCAGGTGTACTCGGCGTTCTGGGCCACCGCTGCGCACGCGCTCTTCTTCCTCGACACGTACCTCGACGACGGCACCACAGGCTGGAACCCCGCGAATCCGCACTTCGACGCCGGGCTCGACGACAGGATGCAAGCGCTGCTGCCCGATCCGCCGATCGGTCGCGACGAGCTGCTGGCGGCACTGAGCGACGGACGCGCCAAGGCGCAGCGGGTTCTCCCAGCGATCACCGCGGAGCAAGCCGCGCTGCGCATGCCCGACTGGCACCCCCACCCGGGCGAGCCCTTCGACGAGCTCGTGCGCGGGAACCTCGACCACCTGCGCGAGCACACCGACCACCTCGAGGCGGTCGTCAGAGCGTGAGCAGCACCTTGCCGACCGTCTCGTTGGACTCGAGGCGGCGGTGGGCCTCGGGCGCCTCCGCCAGCGGGTAGCGGGAGTCGATGATCGGCCGCAGCGCGCCGGTGTCGAACAGTGGCAGCACCTCGGTGCCGAAGCGCTGCGTGAGCGCCACCTTCTCCTCGATCGGCCGCGCCCGCAGCGTCGTGCCCACGAGCGAGCACCGCTTGGCCATGAACATGCCGAGGTTCACCTCGGTCGTGGCCGAGCCCATGAGGCCGACCTGCACGATGGTGCCCTTCTGGGCCACGGCCTGCAGGTTGCGGGCCAGATAGTCGCCGCCGACCACGTCGAGCACCACGTCGACGGGCGCCGGCAGGTTCCACTCGCCGGCCCGATCGATGACGACGTCGGCGCCGAGCACGCGCAGCGCATCGAGCTTGCCCGCCGACGCCGTGGTCGCCACGAACGCGCCGATCGCCTTGCAGAGCTGGATGGCGGCCGTCCCCACGCCGGACGCGCCGGCGTGCACCAGCGCCCACCGCCCGGACGTGAGTCCGCCCTGCACGACGAGCGCGTCCCACGCGGTGAGGAACACCTCGGGGATGGCCGCCGCGTCGGGCAGCCCGACGGACGCCGGCACCCGCACCACCTGGCGCTCGTGCACGGCGATGCGCTCGGCATAGCCGCCGCCGCTGACGATGCCCATCACCTCGTCCCCGATGGTCCACTGCTCGGCCCGGCGGCCGCGGGCGACCACGCGGCCGGCCAGCTCGAGTCCGGGGATCTCGTGGTCGGGAGCGGGCCCGGGCTGCGGGTAGAAGCCGACGCGCTGCAGCACGTCGGCCCGGTTGAGCGCGGTGGCGGCGACCTCCACGACCACCTCCTCCGGTCCCGGCTCCGGGTCGGGCACCTCGCTGACCCGCAGGACCTCGGGGCCGCCCTTGTCGGTGAGGACGATGGCTCGCATGCGGGCATCATGGCCGACGCATGTCCTCTCGATTCGTGCCCCTCACCGGCTGCTCGAACTTCCGCGACCTGGGCGGCCTGCCGATCGCCGGTGGCGGCACCACGCAGTGGGGTCGCGTGTTCCGCAGCGACACCCTGCAGGAGCTCACCGAGGAGGACGTGAAGCGGGTCCTGTCCGACGTCGGTCTGGCCCGCATCATCGACCTGCGGACGTCGCGGGAGATCCAGAACGAGGGCCGTGGTCCGCTGGAGGACGAGGACGTCGACTACCTGCACCTGCCGTTCATCGCCGACCTCGAGGTGCAGGACGAGGTGCCCGACGCCGTCGAGCGTGACGTGCTGGCCGACTACGTGCACATGCTCGACAGCGCCGGCCACCTCATCGCCGAGGCCGTCGTCGCCATCGCCACCAGCCCCGGGCCCGTCGTCTTCCACTGCGCGGCGGGCAAGGACCGGACCGGCATCCTCGCCGCGCTCACCGAGTCGCTCGTGGGCGTGCCTCGCGACGTCATCGTCGGCGACTACGAGCTGACCAACCAGGTCATCGAGGCGATCTGCGAGCGGCTGGCGCGCTTCGACACGTACACGAACGTGCGCGTCAACCCGTGGACGCACTTCCAGTGCCGTCCCGAGGTGATGAGCGGCTTCCTCGACCTGCTCGACGAGCGGCACGGTGGCGCCGCAGGTTGGGCGGACGCCATGGGCATCGAGGCCGGAGATCTCACCGCGCTGCGGAACGTGCTGGGATAGCGACATGGAGTTCACCTGGCCCGCCGAGCTGGAGAAGCTGCGCCTGGAGGCCGAAGAGGTCGCGCTGCGAGCGGCGGCCGACCTGCCGATCAAGGAGGACTCCTGGATCAACGGCTTCGACCCCGAGCTGTCGCGCGAGCTGGGCGAGCGCGGCTGGCTCGGCATGACCTGGCCCAAGGAGTACGGGGGGCACGAGCGCACGCCGATCGAGCGGTTCGTCGTGACCGAGGCGCTGATCGAGAACGGCGCGCCCATCGCCGCGTCGTGGTTCGCCGATCGCCAGATGGGACCGTCGATCCTGGCGTTCGGCACCGAGGAGCAGAAGCGGCAGTTCCTCCCGCCCATGACGCGCGGCGAGTCGAACTGGTGCATCGGCATGAGCGAGCCGGACAACGGCTCCGACCTCGCCCACCTGAAGACCCGCGCCGTGCTCGACGGCGACACGTTCGTCGTCAACGGCCGCAAGGTGTGGACGTCGTTCGCGGCGACCGCCGACTACATGTACCTGATCTGCCGCACGGATCCCGACGCCCCCGCGCACAAGGGGCTGTCCGAGCTCATCGTCCCGATGGACACGCCGGGCATCGAGGTGCTGCCGATCACGGACATGACGACGAACCGCCACTTCTGCGAGGTCGTGCTCGAGGACGTGCGCGTGCCCGCGGCCAACCTCGTCGGCGAGATGAACAACGCGTTCCGCCAGACGATGGGCCAGCTCGAGCACGAGCGCGGCGGCATCGACCGGCTCGTCAGCAACAAGGCGCTCTACCGCGACGCGCGACCGTTCGCCGACACCTCCGACTCGCGCGTGCGCCAGGAG
>DASUCO010000120.1:0-7468 GCA_036275955.1 Acidimicrobiales bacterium | reverse complement strand
GGATCCGGCGGAGCCTGCTCGTCCGGCATGCCGAGGTCCCACTCGAGGATGAGCCGCTCGCGCTCGGCATCGCGAGCGACGCGCTCACGGTTGCGGCGGAACTGCGGGTCGTGGGGCGGCAGCAGCATGAGGCGGGCCATGACCCGGTCGCGGAAGCCGTCGATCAGCCGGGTGTCGCCGAGGATCCCGTGGATCTCCCAGTGGGGCGCGGTCGGGCCCAGGTACACGATGCGCACGTGGCCCTGCGGCGGGAGCTGCTCCTCGTCGACGGTCTGCTGAGACATGGCTGGCAACGCTACCCGGTGACCCCGCGACTCCCCAGGGTCGCCCGGATGGTGCGCTCGCGGCCCTGGCGCACGATCGTGAGCTCGACCTCGTCGCCCGGGTCCAGCGCGGCGATGACCTCACCGACGTCGGCCGCGCTCGAGATCTCCTCGCCGTCGATGGCGACGATGACGTCGCCGGCCTCGAGGCCGGCGTCCTCGGCCGCGCTCCCGCTCACGATCTCCCCGACGAACGCGCCGGCGTCGACGTCGATCTCGAACCGGTCGAGCACCGCCGGCTGCAGGTCGTCGAGGTCGACGCTGCGCACGCCGAGGAACGCGGTGATCGCCACCTCGCCGCCGCCGTCCTTCAGCTCCTCGATGAGCGGCTTCAGCTGGTCGATGGAGATGGCGAAGCCGAGGTTCTCGGCACCGCCACCCGTCGCGTTGGGCGCCACCGCGGTGTTCACGCCGACGACCTCACCGGCGGCGTTGACGAGCGGGCCGCCGGAGTTGCCGGGATAGATGGCGGCGTCGGTCTGCACGAGGTCCTCGAGCCGGATCGGCTGGGAGATCTCGCGGCCCAGGGCGGACACGATGCCGGCGGTCACGCTCGGCGTCCCGCCGAGACCGAGCGCGTTGCCGATGGCCACCACCGGGTCCCCCACGCGCAGGTCGCCGGACGAGCCGAACACGACGGTCGAGAGGTCCTCGGCGTCGCGCACGCGGATGAGCGCGACGTCGTTGGACGGGATGCTCCCGACGAGGTCGGCGGCGACGTCCCGTCCGTCGGCCAGCGTCACCGAGATGCTCGTCGCGTCCTCGATGACGTGGTTGTTGGTGACCACGAGGCCGTCGGACGAGATGATCATCCCCGACCCCGCGCCCTGCGACCGGCCGCCCAGCTGTCCGATCCCCTCGACGTTGATGGCGACCACCGCGTCCTGCACGGCGGCGAGCACGGCGTGCACGTCGAGCGCCTGCCCGTTGGCCACGGCGACGGGCGCCGACGGCCCGCCGACTCGCTCGCCGCCGTCGTCGTCGGTGGCGCTGACGATCCCGAACGACACCAGCGCGGCGACGACGGCGCCGGCAACCGCGCCGAACAGCGCGGCGCGCGCCGTCGACGGCTGCGGCGCGTGCTCGACGACGGTCGGTGTGGTGACCATTGACGGAGGTGGGTCATACGGACCACCCAGCGGTGGCTCGTCGATGATCTCGGTGGGCGCGGTCAGCAGCCACGCCGGCCGCGTCGGCTCTTCGGGTTCGATCGTCATCTCGATCTCATCATCGTGGGAATCCATCTCGACTCCTCAAGAAGGTGGACAGTCGTGACGATTGGTACGGCGGAGCAACGGTCGAGGTCCGCACGTCGTCCCTTCTCAAAAGAAGGGGGAGACCAAACGGAGTTCGTTCCGTATGGTGGAGCGCACGGAGGGCCAGGGGATGGACACGGAGAGCTGGATGGGGCTGGGGAGCTGCCGCCAAGAACGACCGGCGGTCTTCTTCCCCAGCGATGGTGTCGGTGTCGATGTCGCGCGTCGCATCTGCGCGTCGTGCCCGGTGAAGGAGCCGTGCCTCGAGTACGCGCTCGCCGAGCGCATCGATCACGGCGTGTGGGGCGGTGCGTCCGAGCGCGAGCGCCGCCGCCTGCTCAAGGCGCGTCGCGTGCGCGTCACCGTCGGCAGCCACTAGCTCCGCGCTCACGGCGCCGGGCTGAACAGCTCGAGCGCCTTGGCGACCGAGCGCTGCACGCGCGATCCCATCGACAGCGATCGCGCCTCCGGCAGCGCAGCTGCGACCTCGAGCACGGCGTCACCCGGCTCGTCGCCGATCAGCACGACCACCATGCCGTCGTCGTCGACGACGTAGAGCCGTCCGTCTGCGTCTCCACCGTCCCAGCGCCACGCGTCGTGCGCGCCGACGCGCAGCCGCGTCCCGTCCTCGGGCAGCGCATCCCAGTCGAGCTCGCCCGGCGTCTCCAGGATGGACAGGGCGTAGGGTCCGCGCCGGTAGAGCAGGTGCACGCCGTCGGCCATCTCGTACGCCTCCACCAGGCGGTAGCCAGCCACCGTCTCGGGCGCGTGGTACGGCGCCGGCAGGTCGTCGGACGAGCGAACGGCCGAGGTCGTCGGCGGCACCGACGCCGGGCTCACGAACCGCTCGCCGACGCGCGCGATCTGTCCCTCGGCCTCGAGCGCGCCGACCGTCGACGTGTGGCGCTCGACGGACGCCGCCACCTCGGGCTCGACCGACGACAGCGTCACGCTGGCGGCTGACAGCACCAGCAGCACGAGCCCGGCGGCGACCGACCCGCTCACGGCGGCCAGCACCGTCCGCCGCGGCCGCAGCGGGACCACCACGTCGTCGTCGAGCAGCGACGCCAGGAAGCCGGGCGGCGGCTCCTGGGCCGGCAGGGAGCGCACGAGGCGTCGGGCGGCGCGCACGCCGTCGAGCTCGCGCTCGCACACGTCGCACGTCGCCACGTGGGCCCGCACCGCGGACGCGTCCGACGTCGACAGCTGGCCGTCGAGGAGGGCCGACAGCGCGTCGCCGGCGTGGAGGCCGTCGATGGTCACCGCCCCAGCGCCTCTCGCAGCTGGGCGCGCCCGCGGTGGATGCGGCTGCGCACGGTCCCGATGGGGATGCCGAGGTCGTCGGCGATCTCGTCGTACTGGAGACCGACGACGTCGCACAGCACGACGGCGACGCGGAAGTCCTCGGGCAACGCCAGCAGCGCCTGCTGGATGTCAGCCGGCAGCGACCGTGCCGCCAGCAGCTCGTCGGGATCGGGGTCGTCGGCGGTGAGCACCCGCTCGGCGTCCTCGGGCAGCGCGACGGTGGGCCGGCGCTTGCGGCGCCGGACGTCGTCGAGGAACGCGTTCGTGGTGATCCTGCTCAACCAGCCCTCCAGCGACCCCGGCCGGTACGTCTCGAGCCCACGGCGGACTCGGAGCAGCACGTCCTGGACGAGGTCTTGCGCGTCGGCGTCGTTCCCTGTCAGTCGGTACGCCACCGTGTACAGGAACCGCCCGTGGCTCCGGGCAAGCTCCTCCCACGAAGGCGTCTCCGGAACGTCACCGTCCGGCGGGTGGTTCCCCGGACTCAGGTGGAGGGGGTCTCGTCCTTGGGGGCAGCGCCCTCTTGCTGGCCCTTGCGGAACTCGCTCTGCGCCTGCCCCAGCGATCGGAAGAGCGCGGGGATCTTCGTGCTGCCGAACAGGACGAGCACGACCACCAGCACGATGATCAGCTCGGGAGCTCCGATTGCACCCATGTTCCGAGCGTACTGCGCCCCGGCTGCGAACCTTGAGCCGTGCTCGAGTGCGTCGTCAACGTGAGCGAGGGGCGGCGGCGTCCGCTCCTCGATGCGCTCGCCGAGGCGGCGGGCACCGACCTGCTCGACCTGCACGCCGATCCGCACCACAACCGGGCCGTGCTCACCCTCGTCGGCGAGGAGGCACCCCGCCGGGTGGCGAGCGTGGCCTTCGAGCTGCTCGACCTGCGTCGGCACCGTGGCGTGCATCCGCGCTTGGGCGTCGTCGACGTGGTGCCGTTCGTGGCGCTCGAGGGCTCGACGATGGCAGACGCCATCGCCGCCCGTGACCGGTACGTGGCCTGGAGCCCGGTCCCGTGTGCGCGCTACGGGCCGGAGGGCCCGACGCTGCCCGAGGTGCGGCGCCGAGCGCCGTCCTCGATGCCCGCCCACCCCAGGGCCGGCATCACCGCGGTGGGCGCCCGGCCGGTGCTGGTGGCCTACAACGTGTGGCTGGCCGACGCCCCACTGGCGGTGGCACGCGCGGTCGCGGCGTCGCTGCGCTCCCCTGCGCTGCGCGCCATCGGACTGCAGGTCGGCGACCGGGTGCAGGTCTCGATGAACCTCGTCGACCCGCTCGCGCTCGGGCCGGCCGACGCCTACGACGCCGTGGCGCAGCGGGTCGGGGTGGCGGGTGCTGAGCTGGTCGGGCTGGTGCCTCGAGCGGTGCTGGAGGGGGTGCCGAGCGAGCGCTGGGCGCAGCTCGACCTGGGACCGGACCGGACGATCGAAGCCCGCCTGGGGCGTTAGGAGCCTGCTGAGCGGTCTCCTAGGCGGTGGCGGCGGTCGCCGCGGCGGAGCGGCGGGCGATGGCGCGGGCCCGGCGGATGCGGCGGCGCTCACGCTCGCTCATGCCGCCCCAGATGCCGAACTTCTCGCTGTTCTGCAGTGCGTACTCCAGGCAGTCCTCCCGGACGACGCAACCCCGGCAGACCTCCTTGGCCTCCTTGGTCGACGCACCCCGCTCCGGGAAGAACAGGTCGGGGTCGACGCCCAGGCAGTTCGCGTAGTCCTGCCAGCTGCGGTCTCCCTCGGCGATGACGCTCGTGATGTCCCGCATGGTCTGAACCCCCGTGGTGACGGCGAAGTGATGACTTCCGTGTAATTACAACACTGTCACTCTGCCTGCGCAAGGGGGTCCTTGACAAGTTCGGACCTGCAAAGCGGATTGAGCTTTTGCGATTCAGCTCCGGCGCCCGGTCGACGCCAGGCGCCGTCGGTGCTCCATGAAGTCCACGAGGACGTAGTCGCCCAGGGTGTCGGGGGTGGTGAAGAACGCCCGGCCGCCGTTGAGCTGGGTGATCTTCTCCACGAACGCCTTCAGGTACGACGAGGCGTCGAGCATGAAGGTGTTGATGCGGATGTCCTCCCGCGTGCAGCGGTTGACCTCCTTCAGCGTCGCCTCCACCGTCTCGCGGACCGGCGGGTAGCTGAAGAACGGCTCGTCCATCCCGGGCTCGAAGTGGGCGGTGGGCTCGCCGTCGGTGATCATGATGATCTGCTTGGTGCCGGACTCGCGTCCGAGCATGCGCCTCGCCAGCATCATCCCGTGCTGCATGTTCGTGCCGTAGTCGAAGTCCCAGCTCACCTCGGGAAGGTGCTCGGGCTTCAGCTCGCGGGCGACCTTCGAGAACGTCACGATGCCGAGGAAGTCGCGCGGGAACTGCGTCGAGATGAGTGAGTGCAGCGCCATCGCCACCTTCTTGGCGGCGAGGAAGTTGTCGCGCATCGGCATCGACAGCGACACGTCGAGCATCAGCACCGTCGACGCCTTGGTGATGACCTCGGTCTGCTCGATCTCGAAGTCGTCCGGCGTCAGCTGCACCGGCGTACCCGGACCGTTGCGGCCGATGGCGTTGCGGATCGTGCGGTGCAGGTCGAGGTTGAACGGGTCGCCGAACTCGTAGGGCTTCGACTGGTACGCCCGCTCGTGCCCGGCGCCCATGCGCTCGAGGTTGTGTCGGCCCCGCGTGTCCTTGAGCAGCTTGTTGAACAGCTCGCTCAGCGCGTTCTGGCCGATCTTGCGCACGCCCTTGGGCGTCAGCTCGAAGCGACCTTCGCGCTGCTCGATCATCCCCGCCTCCTCGAGCAGCTTGGCCACCTCGGCCATGCGCTCGAGCGACAGCCCGGCCTCGTCGCCGAGGAGCTGCTTGGCCCGGTCGACGTCGACCTCGGCCAGCGCGCCGGGGTTCGACGACGAGCGCAGCAGCTGCTCGAGCTGGTCGAGGTCGCCGAGCTCCTGGAACAGCTCGCCGGCCTGGCCCATCGACAGCGGGTTGTCGCCGCTGAAGTTGTAGCGACGGTCCCAGCCCGCCTGCGGGAACAGCTGGCGCAGGTGCTCGCCGAGCTGCTCGGCCTGCCAGCGGAGGTCCATGTCCTCCATGAGCTGGTCCATGAGGCCCTGCAGCTGCGCCCGCTGCTCGGGCGTCATCGAGTTCAGCATCGCCTGGGTGGCGGCCATGCGCTGGGCCATGATCTCGAGCAGCTCGTCGAGCGTCTGCGGGTTCTCCGGGAAGAAGTCCCCGTAGCGCTGCATGAACTCCTCGAACTGCTGCTGCGTGTCGGCGCCGGCCTCGCGCTGCTCGAGCATGTCGTTCAGCGCCGCCATCATGTCCTTCATCCGCTGCATCTGCGCGGGGTCCATGTTCTGCATGGCGCCGGACATCTGGTTGAACATCTGCTGCGCGAGCTGCTGCTTGAGCTGCTCCATCAGCTCCTCGAACTGCTCCCGCGCCTCGGGCGAGGTGAACTCGTACTCGCTCAGCTCGCGCACCATGCCGGCGAGGTCGGGGGGCATGAGGTCGAGCTGCATGCGCTTGTCGTCGGCCACCTGGTCGGTGACCTCCTGGCGGCGCTGGTCGCCCGACTCGCGCGCCTCGCGCTGGAGCTGGTCGATGCCCTCGCGCTCGGTGTCGAGGACGTCGCGCAGCTTCTGGGCGATGTCGTCGTAGACGCCGCCGAGGTCGTGCTGCTCCAGCCGCTCGCGACGCGTGCGGCGCAGCTTCTCGAGCAGCTCTTGCAGACCCTGGATGCGCTGCCCGTCGCGGTCCTGGAAGCCGTGCTGCAGCAACCGGCGCAGCGCCATGTTCACGTCGCCGTGGTGGATCAGGTCGTCGCTGATCTCGGCCAGGATGGCGTCGGCGTCGAGGTCGAAGCCCTTCTGGGTCCCGTCCCATGCGGAGTAGGAGAACCGAGGCACTGCTGTGCACCCTATTCGTCGTGCCTGAGGGACACACCGTGCATCGCCTGGCCAGACGGCACACGAAGCTCCTGCGCGGGAAGGCGGTGCGGGTCACGTCGCCCCAGGGCCGGTTCGCGGACGCGGCGCTGGTCGACGGCCAGGTGCTCCGTGGCGCTGAGGCGTGGGGCAAGCACCTGTTCCACGCGTACGACAACGGCTTGTTCGTCCACGTGCACCTCGGGATCTACGGCGAGTTCCACGAGCGCGAGCCGGGCTTCGTGCCGAAGGACACGACGCGCATGCGCATCGCCACCGACGTGCTCACCATCGACCTCATCGGACCCACCGCGTGCGAGGTCGTCGACGACGCCGGCAGGGTCGAGATCGTCGCCCGCGTCGGCCCCGACCCGCTCCGCAAGGACGCCGACCCCGAGGTGGCGTGGGAGCGGCTCCGGCGCCGCAAGGGACCCATCGGGCCCGCGCTGCTCGACCAGAAGCTGTTCGCCGGCGTCGGCAACGTGTTCCGGGCGGAGGCGCTGTTCGTGCACGGCATCCACCCCGAGACGCTGATCCCCGAGGTCACCCGTGACCAGTTCGACGCGCTGTGGGCGACGCTGCGGCGCATGCTCGAGGTCGGCGTGAAGGAGGGCCGGATCATGACCGTCGACGAGACGGAGCTCGGTCTGCGGCGCCGTGACCTCAACCGCGA